>DAOUYN010000101.1 GCA_030666075.1 Actinomycetes bacterium
AGTCTTGCGGCGGCGCGTCCGGGTCAAGAAAGAACTCGCCGACTACCCGCTCTCTAAGGTGCGGATGGAGCACTTGCTTGAACTTCGGCAGGATCTCGACATGGCCGGAGAGGACCAGATGTTCACAGTCATTTTCCAAGAATGTATCGTAAGTGACCGCCGCTATGTCTTTGAGATGGTGCAAGACGTGGTCATCGATATGCCTGGCGATCCGCGATTGGCGCAGGGCCGCCCAGTCGCCCGCTTTGACCTGATCGGGCACCCATTCGTCGACAAAAACACCTTGTTCTTCCTCGATAGTCCCCAGATACACGGTGAACAGTCGAGACTTTTTGCGATCAACGCTGACCACGCAGAGCCGCTCGTACTTGTTGAGGACCGCCGTCAATGTCTTCGCGTATGGCTCGCGCCCCACGATGAGGGCCGAGGGAACGCTGACAGGCAGTTCATATATCTGCCAGAAGCCCTCGTCCAGGCAACTGAAAATGGCCAACCCTTTGGTGCCGTTGCGCTGCCATTGCCCGTTGATAAAGTCACTGATCAGCCCCAGGTCGCGGGCGACGCCCTTTCGTTGGTCTTTATCGGCGAGTTGATCGCCTTCGACCCAATCCTGCTTCGCCTGGTCGATAAGCGCGTGCAGGATCTTTTCACACTCTAATATGCGCGGATACTTAGCCCCATCGACATCAAGATAAAGGCTGACCACTAGCCCGTCATCGGGACTGAACTTGGTCAGCTCTTTTAAGCCTTGCTCAGAGATCTTCTCCGTTTTAACCACCCTCTCACTAACCTTTTCCAGCTTATATGTATTCCGCTCAAGGCAAGGGAAAAAACCCGAAGCCAAAGAGAACCGCTAGTAGCGAGTGGGCTGAAAACGCTGGCGCCGGCCGCCAAAGAACCTGACGATGACCATGCCCGCTATGAATCCGCCGATATGCGCCCACCAGGCAATATTAGCTGAGGCGGTCGTTGCGGCCAGCGCCCCCGTACCGCTGATCACTTGCTCTAAAAACCAGAACCCTAGGGCGAAGACCGCCGGAATCGAGACTACCGGAAAAAAGATGAACAAAGGTATAAGGATAAATACCCGGGCCCCGGGAAACATGACCAGGTAGGCCCCGAGTATGCCGGCGATCGCGCCACTGGCGCCGACCACGGTCTCGGCCGAGTCGGGGGCGGAGAGCACAAAGACGCCGGTAGCCAGGAATCCGGACAGCAAATAGAAGGCCAAGAATCTCATCGACCCGAGGCGATCCTCGACGTTGTCACCGAAGATCCACAGGTAGAGCATATTCCCGCCGAGATGAAGCCAGCCCCCGTGAATAAAAAGGGAACTGGCGAAGCGAGCGGATAATTCGCGCGGGTCGGCCGCGAAAGCCTCTATCCGCACGCCTTGCGGTATGACTCCGTTGGCGGAGAAGAAGCCCGCCAACTCCGGACCCAGACTGAGCTCATAAAAGAAGACGATGAGATTGACCGCGATGAGCGTCACAGTGACGAACGGGAAACGTTCGGTCGGTATATTGTCACCTATCGGTATCATCGGGCGTGATCTCGAACGTCACCTGCCCGTCCTTGGTGTCGACCAACACCAGGCTATTTTCCGGGACATCGCCGTCGAGGATCTTTAACGCCAACGGGTCCTGCACTTTACGCTGGATAACCCGCTTCAAGGGCCGGGCCCCGTAGATGGGATCAAAGCCTTCCAGCGCCAGGTATTCCCGCCCGGCGTCGGACAGCGCGAATTGGACCTTTCGTTCAGACAGCCGCTGCCCGAGCAGCTCCATCTGAATATCGACTATTTTGGTTATCTCTTCGATGGTCAGTCCGTTGAAGATGACGACTTCGTCGATGCGGTTGAGAAACTCGGGTCGGAACTGGGAGCGCAAAGCTTCATTGATGCGGCGGCGCATCTCCTCTTGGTCGCCGGCCAACTCATATATCCACTGACTGCCGACGTTCGAGGTCATGATGATGACCGTATTCCGAAAATCAACGGTCCGTCCCTGACCGTCGGTCAACCGGCCGTCGTCGAGTATCTGCAAGAGTAAATTGAAGACATCTGTGTGGGCTTTCTCGATCTCGTCGAGAAGCAAAACGGAATACGGACGGCGCCTGACAGCTTCAGTCAGCTGGCCGCCCTCCTCGAACCCGACGTAGCCGGGCGGCGCACCGACCAATCGGGCCACCGAATGTTTCTCCATATACTCGCTCATATCGATGCGGATCATGGCCTGCTCGTCGTCGAAGAGGAACTCGGCCAGCGCCTTGGCCAACTCGGTCTTACCGACGCCGGTCGGCCCTAAAAAGATGAACGAACCTATGGGGCGGTCGGGATCGCCCAAGCCGGCCCGCGCCCGCCGGATAGCATTGGCGACCGCGCCCAAGGCCTCCTCTTGTCCGACGACCCTTTGCCCAAGCCGCGCCTCCATCTCCATCAATTTGGCTATCTCGCCTTCGAGAAGACGGGTCACCGGTATCCCGGTCCATTTCGCGACGACCTCAGCGATGTCATCGGCGTCGACCTCTTCTTTGAGCATCTGCTGGTCCGCCTGAAGACGCCTCAGGTTGTCGTTCTCAATGGTCAGGTCCTTCTCCAGGTCCAGTAGATCGCCATAGCGTAATTTCGCCGCTTTTGCCAGGTCCCCGGAGCGTTCGGCCTGCGTCTCTTCTATCTTGGCCGCTTCTATCTTCTCTTTGAGCGCCGATATCTTCGAGATCGCGTCTTTCTCGCTCGTCCATTGCATCTTCATCGTTTTTTCCTGCTCGCCGAGTTCGGAAAGCTCTTGCTCGATCTTGGCCAGGCGCTCCTGGGAGCTCTTGTCGCTCTCTTTGGCGAGAGCGGTCTTCTCGATTTCCAACTTTTTGATGCGGCGGTCTACTTCATCGATCTCTGTCGGCATACTGTCGATCTCGATACGCAATCGCGAAGCCGCCTCGTCGATCAAGTCGATCGCTTTGTCCGGCAGGAAGCGATCGGCTATATAGCGGTCCGACATGAGGGCGGCCGACAGCAGGGCGGCATCGGTTATCCGCACCCCGTGATGGACCTCATAGCGCTCTTTGAGACCGCGCAGGATCGCCACAGTATCCTCGACCGAAGGTTCGCCGACGACGACTGGCTGGAAGCGACGTTCGAGGGCGGCGTCTTTTTCGATATGCTTGCGGTATTCGTCGAGCGTCGTCGCTCCGACAGCCCGCAGCTCTCCTCGAGCTAAGGCCGGTTTGAGCATATTCGAGGCATCGACAGCCCCTTCCGCTCCGCCGGCGCCGACGATCGTATGAAGCTCATCGATGAATAGGATGATGCGTCCGTCGGCGTCCGTCACTTCTTTCAAAACTGCTTTCAAGCGGTCTTCGAACTCGCCCCGATACTTGGCTCCGGCCACCAATGAGCCGATATCAAGCGAGATGACCTTCTTCTCTTTAAGCCCGTCGGGGACATCCCCGCTGACTATCCGTTGCGCCAGTCCTTCGATGATAGCGGTCTTTCCGACCCCGGGTTCGCCGATGAGAACGGGATTGTTCTTCGTCCGCCGGGACAAGACCTGGATAACCCGGCGGATCTCATCGTCGCGACCGATGACCGGGTCCAGCTGACCTTGCTCGGCTGAGGCGCTCAGATCGCGCCCGAAGCGCTCGAGAGCCTCATACTTTTCCTCCGGATTAGGGTCGGTCACCCGCTGCGAGCCGCGAATAGCTACGAGCGTGTTATATATTTCCTGCTTAGTGACGCCGGCCTCAACGAGCAGCGCTCCCGCGGGCGTGCCGCTCTCCGCCAGCGAGATGAGGAGATGCTCGGAGCTGACATACTCATCCTTGAGCTGCTCCGCCTCGCGGGTCGCAGTTTGCAGGACCTTGGTAAACGCGGCCGCCGGGTAGGGCTGCGTATTGCCCCCGGTCACCTTGGGCAGCTTGCGGATCTCGCTCTCGGCCTGTTCGGTCAGGGCCGCCACATTCGCCCCGAGCTTTTGAATGATCTTCGGTGTCAAACCATCCTGTTGCGTCAGCAGCGCCAGGAGCAGATGGACCGGCTCCAGCTGCTGGTTATCAAATTCTTGGGCTGTTACCTGCGCGGCAGCCAAGGCCTCTTGCACCTTGACCGTGAATTGCTCCATATTCATTCGACGTCACCGTCCAGCACGATGCGACGCACTAATTGGCGCGCCTTCGGGACCAGGACGAGATCGTAGCGTCGCCGGTTAGACGCTTGCTTGATTTCCTCATCCATGCGCCGTTGTGATTCGACCATCTCAGCCTCCATCGCCACGATTGTCTTCTCGATACCCTCCACTTTTTTCTGTAACTCCATGATTATTTTCACTCCGGCCAAGTTGACTCCGGCATCTTGAGTCAATTGCTGAATATACTTTAGCCGGTCGATATCGCCCTCGGAATAGAGCCTGGTGCTTTTGGCTGTCCGCCCGGGCGACACCAGCTCTTTACGCTCGTAGATCCGCAAAGTCTGGGGGTGCATCCCGGTTAGTTTAGCGGCCACGCTGATCATGTAGACCGGCTTCTCTTTGTCTGGATTGTTACGTTTGGCCGTCATGATCACCTCATTGCTCCTGGGCTCGCGCCATCACTTGCGCCCGGGGGTCTATCATCGATTTCACAGCCAATCGCGCCAGCAGCTCGCGTTCGTCCTTCTTTAGCTCCGTTGGCACCTAGATCTTCAC
>DAOUYN010000089.1 GCA_030666075.1 Actinomycetes bacterium
CCCGGTCAAAGACGATAGAGACAAGCTTTCGCGTAATCAAGAACTGCTTTCGAAGAGCGGCGCAGATGACGCTCAGTCCCTAGTTCTCGCAGCGGATATGCAGATGGGGGCCGGAGAGGTCGACGAAGCGCTTGCCAAGTACGAGCAGGCATTCGAGGCACTTGGAGAGCGCGACCCGATGAATCTCCCCGGTGTCGTCCTCAAGATCATCTACGGCTACCGGATGAAGAAGGACTCGGAGTCGGCCTTTAAGTGGATCGACAAGGGGCTAAAAAACTGGCCGGACTACACTGACCTCGAGTACTTGCGGGGATTGACGCACATGGAGAGCGCTGAATACCCGGAAGCGGTCACGTCTTTTACGGCCTGCGTCTTGATGGGGGGCGCCCCCTCTACTTACGACTCTCAACCCGGTGTCGGAGATTCACGGGCTTGGCAGGGCTTGGGCCTGGCGTATGTCGGACTCTCAAATGAATATATTGCCATCCGCGCGTTCACGCAGGCGCTGCAGCTTGATCCCTCCGACGGCATGTCAGCCGGGAATCTCGGCGAGATCTATCTGAACAGCGGCCTGAAAACCGAGGTCGTCCGGGCCGAGCTGGAAAAACTGACGGACCAAGACTCCCCGGGGATCAAGATGGCTTTCAAGGGTCTCTTCGGGGAGTAGGCCGCGCCTATCCAGGGGGCCAGGAAAGCGAGCGTCCGCCCAATAAATGGAGGTGGATGTGGCCGACGGTCTGGCCGGCATCCTTGCCGGTATTGATGACCAACCGGTAGCCGCCTTCGGCTAGATCATGCTCCTTGGCGAGCGTGATGGCCGCTCGCATCATCTTTCCCAGTAACTCGATATCTTTCGTGTCAGTATCGTTGAGGCTGGCGAGATGGACGCGCGGCACGATCAGCAAGTGCGTCGGCGCGCCCGGACTGACATCAGTGAAAGCCACTACATCGTTGTCTTCATAGACGATATCCGAGGCGATCTTCCCTGAGGCGATCTGGCAAAAGAGACATTCGTCATTCATCCTGAACCCTTCCTAACAGAAACCCATCTTCACTTTTTTCTACCCGTACTTGGCAGATGCGTCCGACAGGCGCGAGCGCTTGATTGAATTTTACTCGAAGATACTCGCCGGTCAATCCGGTCTGGACTCCATCACGCAAAGGCTCGGGGACCGTTTCGACTATCCGGTCGACGAAGCCGGCGCAATAGTCGCGTAATAATCTTTGCCCCAGTTCCCGGGCGCGCGAGGCCCGAGCGCTTTTCACCGCTTCCGACACCGCGCCCGGCATGGTCGCCGCCGGTGTGCCGGGCCGCGCGGAGAATTTGAAGACGTGGAGGCGGCTGAACCCCCCCGACTCCAGGAGCTCAAGGGTCTCTTCAAATTCGGCCTCGGTCTCGCCGGGGAAGCCGACCATCACATCGGTCGTTAGGCCGAGACCCGGCACGGCTTGGTCGATCCGGGACAAAGTCGCTTTGAAACCGGCCGAGTCATACGGCCGATTCATCTGCGCCAGAATGCGGTCGTTGCCGCTTTGAAGCGGAAGATGGAGGTGGGGGGCCAGACGTCTTTCGGCCGCCATCAGTTCGATAAGGTCTTCTGTGACTTCCTGGGGCTCAAGGGAGCTCAGGCGAAAGCGGGGGATAGCGGTCCTCTGAAGTAGTGCCGACGCCAACCCAGCCAGATCCGCCGGTTCATCAAGGTCAACGCCGTACTTGCCAAGATGGATCCCGGTCAGCACGACTTCGGGCACTCCGGCCGCGCCCAAAGCCCGGACTTCTTCGACGACTTCGTCGGGCGGGCGGCTACTTAACGCGCCGCGAAAGCCGGGGATGGCGCAGTACGAGCAGTGCTGATCGCAGCCGTCCTGGACTTTAATAAAGACGCGGGTGCGCTTCGTCGAGCGCAGCGTCTCGTCCGCGGCCTCCCTGGCGTGCTCGTCGTCAAGGAGTTCGGCCAGGCGCGCCTTTTGCGCGTTGGGGACGAACAGGTCGACTCCGAGCGATCGCAGCCGATCGCGGTCCTCGGGACGGAAGCATCCCGTCAAGACCAAAAAGGCGCCAGGATTAGTCCGCTTGGCCCGTCTCAGGAGCTGGCGGGCTTTAGCCTCAGCCTCGGCAGTGACGCCGCAAGTGTTGACGATATACAGATCGGCTCTGTCGGAATAATCGACCTCGCCGTACCCTTTTAGCTGCTGGCGTAAGTCTTCACCGTCGTATTGATTGACTTTGCAACCGAGAGTCGCTAATGCGAACGTATTCATGGTCGAATCCTAGCGGTGGAGCAGGTGGTTGACAACCGCCAGGGCCACGACGGGAGCGGTCTCAGTCCGCAATATACGCGGCCCGAGCCAGACGGACGCCGCGCCGGCCGAGAGAAGCGCCTCGACTTCTTTGGCGGCCAGACCGCCCTCCGGGCCGATCACCAGAGCCAGCGATTGGCCAAGAAAGTCTTTCAGAGCTTCATCGACGGGCTCGCTCGCGCCTTCCCAGAAAAGTAGGACCCGATCGTACGAATTGAGCGCCCCGAGGAAAGCGGGGAAGTCTAGAGGCGCGCCGACTTTCGGCAAAGTCGCGCGGCGCGACTGCTTCGCCGCCGCAGTGGCCACGCGTTGCCAGCGTTCAGTTTTCTTGGCCGCGCCTTCACCCGTGGGCACGCTCCGTTCCATCAAGACCGGGGTGATCGAGTCGGCCCCTAGTTCGGTCGCCTTTTCGACGACGAAATCGAACTTACGTCCCTTAGGGAGACCCTGAAAGAGGGCGATCTCAATACGCGGTTGCTCAGGCCTGGTCGTCCGAGTGATCCGACCGATCACAGCGTCATCGGCGAGCTCGGTCAGCGTGACTTCGTGCTCGGCCGCCGACTCATCGATACACTCTATCTTCGCGCCAGGCCCAAGTCGCAGAACGTCTCTTATATGGTGGACATCGGATCCCGTGATCCGCATGTCATCTCCGTCGATATCGCGAGTATGTATAAAGAAGCGGCGCATGGCCTACCAGTATCAGCAGGTGTCAGCGCAAAAGCAAGGGCTTCAGATAGCCCCCGGTAGACTGATCGCCGATGCCTTGTTACAATCACTGGTGCATGCAAAACAGCTGCTTACCATCCTTTCATTGAAACGAGAAAGGACAAAGGGAATGTCGCGAAAACCTCTAATTGTTCTGTTGCTCCTGCTCCTTCTACTGTTCGCAGCTCCTTCGATCTCATTTGCCGCGGATACGGTAGCGCCCTCTGTCTCACTCAACGCCCCCTGGATCTCGACAAAGGTATCCAAGACCCCAACCTTCAGGGTCAGCTGGAAAGCCAAAGACCCGGCCCCATCCGATGGAATCGCATCGTATACAGTACGCGTTAGGGATGCTCGGGCCGGTACCTGGCAGGACTGGCGGACGAATACTACCTCAACTGCCGCCTATTTTGAGGGCGTGGCGGGCCGCACTTATCTCTTTCGGGCGCTCGTAAAAGACAATGCCGGCAACCAACGCTGGTCCAAAGTCAGGAAGACAGTGGTCCCTTTTGACCAGAGCCAGCTCCTGAGAGCTCGCGACGGCTTTGCCCGCGTATACAAGAGCAAAGACTCGCGGTTTTTTCGCGGGAGCCTCAGATATTCAACACAGCCACAGACGTGGATCTCGTACCGTTTTTTCGGAGATAGCGTCGGCCTCGTATCGACGAAAGCGAAGAATCGGGGACGAGCAAAGATCTATATTGACGGAAAGTATGTTCAAACGATCGATGCCCGGGCAAACTCGTTCAAGCCCCGGCAGGTCATCTATTACCACACTTGGAAATCGCGGGGCACGCACTTCATAAAGATCGAGAACCTCGCAACACCCGGCCGGCCACGTTTCGACATAGATGCGCTCGCAATAGGGAACTCGTCGGTGCCTTTTGCCTTGTCCGGGAGCGGCTCGCAGGCGACGCGAAAGTTCTTTCTGGGCCGGGGTCTGGCCACCTTCAAGCTGACCCATTCCGGCCAATCAAATTTCGTAGTCTGGCTTCGCAACAGCAAGGGCGAGAGGGTCGAGCTGCTCGCCAACGATATAGGAGCGTCAGTGGCCGCCGCCGCTGCCCACATTGAGAGAGACGGGCAGTTTTTGTTGGAAGTCGACGCGGATGGACCATGGGACGTATCTATCGCCCAACCAAGGGCCGAAAAGAGTATAAATATTCCAGTGACGTTGTCCGGGCGCGGGGCTAGAGTCACGCAGTTCATTAGGCTCAATAAGGGACTAAGGCAGTTCGAGCTGACCCACAGCGGCACCTCGAATTTTATCGTTTGGCTCCATGACGAACACGGCCGTCTTGTCGATCTGCTCACTAATGAGATCGGCACATTCGATGGTTTGCACGTGACATCCATAGATCGAGGCGCCCCGTATTTCTTGAGTATCTCGGCTGACGGAAAATGGTCGGTGAAGATCAAGTAGCCGTGAACAGATTAAGGCGAAAGTTGGCGATCAACGGGGTGGCAACTATCCTGTCAGCCAGCTCTAGGCTTTAAAGAAAGACCACTTTATGGCGATATGAGGACATAGCCGAACGCAAAGAAGCCAAAACAGCCCTTGCCGTATCCGGCCCGGGCTGCATTTCTCCGAATTTACCTGCTCAAAGCCATTTTATGGTCCTTCTTCTATACAAGACAGCAAGAGCGGGGCGCTCTCCCTTTGCCAAAAGATACGAGGGCTCGGAGCCGCACTCCCCACAGCACAGAACTCCTGTCAACGAAAGCGGGTGAATTCCAACTCCACCAAGAGGCTCTATTGCTTGACCTTCTTGTGATAGAATCCCTACGGTTTAACAACTCTGGAGGAAGATAAATGGACCTCTCATCAAGAAAGATCATAATCGCCGTCGCCTGTCTGCTGCTTCTGTTCTTCTTGTCCGGATGCGGGGGCTCTACCGTAACACCGTCAGACAAAGCCGGGTCCAGCGAGGACACCGAGGCTCAGGAACCGAAGACCAACCAGGCGGAGCCCGGCGAATCCCCCGTAGGCGAGCTGGGTGGACTGCAGATCAACGACAAGACAGTGGGCACTGGCACCGAAGCCGCCAATGGCGACCGGGTAACAGTGCACTACACCGGCCGGCTCTCTGACGGCACGAAGTTTGATTCGTCTC
>DAOUYN010000069.1 GCA_030666075.1 Actinomycetes bacterium
CAATCTGAAGCTGACTCAGGGCCACGAAGACGCCAAAGGCGATGATGCCCCATTTGGTAGCTGAAGCGATGGCGTGGGCGCCTTCGACGCGTTCACCGAGAAGCGTGATGATCGCATCGTGCGCGATCTGCGCCAGGGCGACGGTGACGACTAAGGCGATGATGGCGATGGCCACGAACGGCAAGAATGCCACTACACCGGCTAGGGCCGCCGAGATTCCAGTCAATCCCAGAACGTCGGCTGTCAACATAAATGCTGTTATCAGGACCGCCCAAAAAACGATCGCCCCCACGATACGCGATGGATCATAGTGTCCTCCATGCTCCCCTAGGGTCTCATGGACTCTGCCTCGATGGATCAAGCTATCGAAGCCAAGTCGCTCGAGGATCGCGTTGGCCAGGCGGCCCAAGAGAATGGCTACGCCCCAACCGATGACGAGGATCAGCGTTGCCCCGATCAGGCTCGGGAGAAAGGCCAAAAAGCCAGCGAAGATCCCGTCGAGTGCTTGTAGTGTCTGTTCCATATCTACACCTCCAAATTTATACGGGGATTATGCCCAAGCGGCACGTTTGTTATTTTCGCGAGAACTGATAGGTTCCCGCCATACTTCCAAGGATGGCGCCGGCGAGCATCAACAGGATGAAAGCGGCCAACAGGCCGTCAGCCGTCGATGCAGTCGCACCGGCGAGCCGCGCTTCCAGAAATGCCGTGGCGCGGGCGCTTGATAGGGCGGTTATGGTGAGAGCGCTCGAGATAAACAGGCCCCAGAGAACCAGGCCTTGAAGGGCTGCCCCCGTCCATACCGGAGCCGGTCTGGAGGATGAGAGAAAAAAGCCGCCCGCAAAAAGGGAGATCGTCAACATCGCTCCGGCCCATGCCCTATCTAAGAAAGAGCCGTCAGTTGATGCCGGGCCGCCGATATCTAAACCGAGCCCGAGCGCGGCCAGGAACACCATCACGCCCACGGCCACTACCAGACCCGCCCAGGTGCTTGGCCAGCTGATTACCTCGCTTTGAGCGACACCTCGGTGCGTGCTTGCAGACTCACCCTCACGTATAGGCTTAAGGTGGCGCCTTGACCGTTCTTTTTTGCCGTCTGCCATCTATCCCCTTTTGATCGTGGACCCGCGGTCCCTTGCAGCCAGGGGCCTCCTGCGCTATGTGCCCGTTGTCGGCGGGCGGGAATCAGGGAACCGCGGTTGCGGGTATTTCGTGCCTGAACGTGGAGAATCTCCCAGCGCGACTGTTACCGGACAAAGATATTGGGAACCGAATTAGCGGAGGTTTTGCTGAATGGATGTCAGATTTCATAATGATGTAGACCTGGAGCTGGCGGGGCGCTTGGAGTGGCCCCAGCGCGACTTGGGATTGCCGCCGGTCGTCGTTTTCGCGCATGGGTTCGATAGCGGAAAAGACAGCCCGCGCGGCGCGCTCATCGCCGAGGGTCTGCGTACGGCGGGGATAGCCACTTTCTTGATCGACTTCACCGGTCATGGTGAGAGTCAGGGTACTAAGCACGACGCGACCATCGAGAGGCAGACACGGGACCTTAGTGCCGCGCTGGATTTTGTCTCTCATCAGAGTGGCGTGGACCCGGACCGGATAGGTCTTTGCGGCGCCAGCTCAGGCGGGCTGGTCGTGCTTTTGACCGCGCTGCAGGACGAGCGCGTCAAGGCCGTGGCGCTGCGCGGACCGCGAACGGACGGAATGGCCGCTCGCGGGCACGGGTTCGGTGTACCGATATTGATGATCCAGGGGTCCGATGACCCACTCTTGCCGCAGACTCGGAACTTCCGGGATAGTTTGCCGGCGGTCATCGACAAAACACTTGAGGTGCTGCCGGGAGCCGACCATCTGTTCACCGGTCCCGGTCAGATCGAGGCGGTCAGGGATATCACCGCAGGTTGGTTTTGGGCGGTGTTTGGCGGGGCGCAGGAGAAAGCGGCGTAGAGAGGATACGGCCGGCATTGATTCCATACCGGCCATCTCTGTGCACGATCAGTTCGCTGACGTTCCCCGGGAATAGCCGGAGAGCACCCGCGTCTAAAGCGGGGAGGGGGAGTCGGTTGCCTCGCCCAGCTCTAATATCAGCGGGAGGCCGGGACCGCCGAAGGCCTTTTCGGTCGTTGTGACTTTCATGCTGAGAGTGTCGGGGGGCGGCAGCGGGGTGGTCTCGGTCGCCTCGAAGATATTTAAAGTGACGATCGAAGTCTCAAGCGTAGTCGAGGGATCGACGGATTCGAGCCGCACAGCCGTGACGTCGATCTGCTTCACGGAACTCCAGGTCTTCGTGAATCCTCGCAGATAGCCGGCGGCCCGTTGCCGCTCAGTTCCTAAATGGGCATAAGCGCGGCCAGGGTCTCCTTCGCTGAGCGCGGCGTAGAAGTCGAAAATACTTTTTTGCCCGCGGGTCCTAGGTCTGACACCATCTTCGGTGGCGGCGGGGACGATCTCCATGGGGTTGAGTCTGACGACAACACGAGCCAGCTTCCCGGCCTCGACCTCGACTTCAGCCGTACCGGTCTGGGTCGCATCGGCCCCCTCGCCGGGGGCGCTGAATAATTCTACCTGGTAGACCCCAGGCTCGAGGCCGTCAATAGTCGCATCGGTTCGCTCATCCAGGCTGCGTCCGTTGAGGCTGATCTTCGCGCCCGCGCGCGGTTCAGACTCGATAGCGAGGCGCCCGGTTTCCAACACCGGCTGCCGTTCGCAGCCGAACAGTGCAAGCGAGGTCAGGGCGATAACGACAAGCGCTGTATTAGTTGGTCTCATGTGGTCGTATGTTACAATATCCGGGTATGTCTGGAAACTTTTTCACGGTCGGTGCAGCACGCGACTGGCTGTTAACTCTCATCTTCCTCGGTCCCGCCATTCTGGTAGCGGTCACTTTTCATGAGTTCGCTCATGGGGCCGTGGCGAACGCGCTTGGGGACCCGACGGCGAAGAAACTGGGCCGTCTGACCCTGAACCCACTCAAGCATCTGGACGCGGCGGGCACGATCATCTTTATCATCTTTCGCTTCGGTTGGGGAAAACCCGTGCCGGTCGACGGGCGTTACTTCGCCCATCCGCGCCGCGACATGGCTCTAGTGAGTCTGGCGGGCCCGGCGACCAACTTTGTCATGGCTGCCTTTTTGGGGCTTTTTCTTAAATTTGGCTTGATACACAACAACGTCATCGAGGTCATGTTTCAGTTGACGGTTCAAATCAATATTGTGCTCGGCGTTTTTAATCTGATCCCCTTGCCGCCGCTCGACGGGTCGAGGCTCGTCTCGGCGATACTGCCGGTCAACATGCTTCGGGTCTACGAGCAATTCGAGGGGTACGGGATCGCCATCATGTTCGGCGTGATCTTCTTTTTCCCCCATGTTCTTTCGAGCATTCTGGGTCCACCCATAGACTTCTTCAGCCGTCTATTCCTGGTATAATCCGGCTCATTAAGGCGTGGGGCGCCTAGCGGGTCGGCCCTTCGCTCGAACGAGTCGGAAAGGAATCAATTGAAGCGAGTTTTAACAGGGTACCGCCCGACCGGACGCCTACACCTGGGCCACCTGGTGGGAAATCTGCAGAACATGCTCGAGATGCAGGCCAAATACGACTCCTATTTCTTTGTGGCCGATTGGCATGCATTGACGACCGATTACGCCGATACGACCGGGCTTATCGACTACACCACTGAAATGGTCTTGGATTGGCTGGCGTATGGTTTGGACCCCGAGAAAAGCACTATGTATCGTCAGTCCGACGTGCCCGAAGTCGCCGAGTTCGCCCTCTATCTGGGGATGCTTACCCCGATCGCGTGGTTAGAGCGTAACCCGACATATAAAGAGCAGTTGGCCGAACTCAAAAACAAGGAGATCGCTACGTTCGGATTTATCGGATATCCGGTCCTGCAGGCGGCCGATATCATGATCGTCCGCGGCGAGATGGTCCCGGTCGGCGAAGACCAGCTGCCGCATCTTGAGTTGACCCGCGAGATAGCGCGGCGATTCAATCATATCTATGGCGATTATCTCACTGAGCCGCAGGCGATCCTCTCAAAAGGAAAGCGGGTACCCGGCACCGACGGGCGCAAGATGAGCAAGTCATACGGTAATGCCATCTTCTTAACAGATGAACCCGAGGTGATCGGCAAGAAAGTGCGAAAGATGATCACCGATCCGGCCCGAGTCCGGCGCGACGATCTCGGCCATCCGGAGGTCTGCTCGGTCTTCGCCATGCACGGCATCTTTACTAAAGAAGAAAGTGAGCGGATCGAGTCGCAGTGCCGCTCGGCGGAGCTAGGCTGTACTGACTGTAAAGATCTGCTAGGACGCTCTATCAGTGACGCCTTGGCGGGCTTTCGCGAGCGCCGGGCCGAGCTCAGCGCCCACCCGGAACTGGCCGAAGAGGCCCTGGAAGCCGGGGCGGCGAAAGTCAGAGAGATCGCGGCCGGGACTATCAAGGACGTTCGAGCCAGGATGAACATATGCCGTACCAAGTAAAACTGCCGGCTTTTGAAGGCCCATTCGACCTGCTGCTTAATCTGATCTCGCGGCACAAAGTAGATATCTATGAGATACAGATAGCCGATATCACGGAAGAGTACCTGACCTACCTGGATAAGATGCGGGCCCTTGATCTGGAGGTCGCGAGCGAGTTTCTCTTAGTGGCCGCGACGCTCTTGGAGATCAAGTCGGCCGGACTCTTGCCGACGCCGGCGCCGGTCGAGGACGATGACGAGTTGACCGCCTTTGAGCAGCGGCAATTGCTAATAGAGCGTTTGCTGGAATACCGCAAGTTCAAGAACGCCGCCGCCATGCTGGCCGGCAGGGTCGAGGCGGAGGAGCACTATTTCCCGGCTCGACCGGGTCTGGAAGAACGCTTCGACGACCTGCTTCCCGACTTCCTGGCCGATGTCGAAATCGGGGAATTCAAACGCTTGATGGACCACTTGCTCGAACGAGAGCGGGTCAGGCTAATAGATTCCAGCCATATCGAGCGGACCAAACTCTCAGTGGCGGTCAAGATAGACGAGCTTTTGGAGCGGCTTAAGATGACGAAGAGCCTGCAGTTCAAAGAGTTGACAGCCACGGCCGATCGCGAGGAAGTCGTGGCCACCTTCCTGGCCCTTTTGGAGCTCTACAAACGTGACTTGGCCGACCTGCATCAGACTGTCACGTTCGGCGATATCGAGATAGTGGGGGCGCAAGCGGTTTAATGGAAAAGTCACTAGTGAAAAGCGCCTTGGAATCGTTACTTGTCGTCAGCGACGAGCCTTTGAGCGCCGGTAGCGCGGCCGAGGTACTGGAGATTCCCGAGAGCGAGGTGCGGGCTGCGCTAGACGAGCTGGCTGATGATCTTCGCCGGGATGAGCGCGGCATTCAGCTGCGCCAGATCGCCGGCGGCTACCGGTTCTTCACCCACCCGGCCCACGCCCATCTAGTAGAAAAACTAGTCCTTAGCTGGGACACAAGGCGTCTCACTCAGGCCGCACTGGAGACACTGTCCGTCATCGCTTACCGCCAGCCCGTGACGCGGGCGATTATCGGTTCGATCCGCGGGGTCAGCGCCGACGCGGCGGTGGCGTCACTGTTGGCGAAGGGGCTTATTAAAGAAAAGGGCCGGGACAGCACCCCCGGCGCCCCGATCCTCTACGGCACGAGCGAGCTGTTCCTGGAGAAATTCGGGCTGAACACCATCAAGGATCTGCCGCCGCTGCTCGAGTTCGAGCCCGACCCGACCGCGCGTGGAGAGATAGAGGGCGGATTAGGGGCGCCGCCCGACCTTGATGCCGAACAGCTCCCATTGGTCGATGAGGATGGCATGGTCCCGGAGC
>DAOUYN010000011.1 GCA_030666075.1 Actinomycetes bacterium
CAAGCGTCGTTCGCCGACGGGGATCCCGAGTAAAGTATCGACGAACTCGTTGGGGCCGTCGAACGATTCTTTAAAAACTTGATTTAAAGCCGAAGGGTATAGGGTGCGCGGAGGCTTTTGTAAATGGAACCCGCCCGCAGCCATAGTACTCACGAGGACATGGTAGCCGACTACCGCCGGCGCTTTTGGGTCGCTCTGGCCTTGACGCCGGCAATACTTCTCCTCTCCCCGGCGATACACCAATTCTTGGGTCTGGGGCGGACTCTCAAGTTCAATGGCGACTTATTCGTGCTTTTCGCCCTGTCGTCCATCCTGTTCTTTTACGGAGGCGCTCCGTTCCTCCGCGGCTTCCTGAATGACGTGCGGGCCGGCCGTCCGGGCATGATGACGCTGGTGGCGCTAGCCATCACTACCGCCTCCACATACAGTACCGCGGTTGTCTTTGGCCTGGAAGGCCCTATTTTCTATTGGGAACTGGCCACCCTGATCGTCGTCATGCTCCTCGGCCACTGGATGGAGATGCGTTCGGTCATGGGAGCGTCCGGCGCCCTTGAAGCACTGGCCAAGCTGATGCCTTCCGAGGCCCACCGCCTCTCCCCGGATGGAACCGTGGTCGACGTACCGCTCAACCGGTTGAAAGAAGGCGATCGCGTCTTAGTCAGGCCCGGTGAAAAGATCCCGGCCGACGGCAACGTGATCCAAGGCGAGAGTTCAGTCAATGAAGCGATGCTGACCGGAGAATCGACCCCGTTGGCGAAGAACCCGGGCGACCGGGCCATCGGCGGCTCGATCAACGGTGAGGGCTCACTCACTGTCGAGATCGAGCGGACGGGCGAAGACTCGTATCTCTCACGGGTCATCGAGCTCGTGAAGGAAGCGCAAGAAAGCAAGTCTCGAACACAAGACCTGGCAAATCAAGCCGCCATGTATCTGACCATCGTCGGCATTAGCGCCGGCATCCTGACTTTCATAGCCTGGGCGGCCATAGTCGGGCAAACGATCCCATTCGCACTGGAAAGAACAGTAACAGTGCTGGTGATCACCTGCCCGCACGCGCTGGGGCTGGCCATACCTCTCGTCGTCGCCGTCTCGACCTCCCTATCGGCGCAAAACGGACTCCTCATCCGCGACCGGGTCGCTTTTGAGCGGGCCCGCAACATCGACGCCGTAATCTTCGATAAAACGGGCACGCTGACAACGGGCCGCTTCGGCGTCACCGATACTTTTGTCTTTAGCGACGCGGTGAGCGGAGCCGAGCTCCTTGGTCTCGCCGCCTCAGTGGAGCAGAACTCCGAGCACCCGATAGCACGTGCTATCGCCGCGACCACGCCACAGCCGGGTCCAGTCGAAGACTTCCGCGCCATCCCCGGCAAAGGAGCTAAGGGGCGAGTCGGAGGACGCGATGTGGCGGTCGTCAGCGCCGGTTATCTGGTCGAAGCAGGGTTGGCAATCGATGACGAAAGAATCGATAGAGCTCTAGGCGAGGGCCAAACCGTAGTCTTCATCCTCCTCGACAAGGACCGGCTCGCCGGGGCCGTGGCCCTGGCCGATATCATCCGCCCCGAATCAAAGCAGGCGGTCCGGCAATTGAAAGAGATGGGCATCCGGTCGATGATGCTGACGGGAGACAATGCCCGGACAGCCAAGTGGGTGGCTGACGAGATCGAACTCGACGATTATTTCGCGGAAGTACTGCCGGATGAGAAATCGGCCAAGGTCCGAGAGGTGCAATCGGAAGGCTTGGTAGTCGCGATGACGGGAGACGGCGTCAATGACGCGCCCGCCTTGGCCCAAGCCGATGTCGGCATCGCGATCGGAGCGGGCACCGATGTAGCTGTGGAAACGGCGGACATCGTACTGGTTAAGAGCGATCCGCTGGATGCGGTGGCAATAATCGGGCTCTCCAAAGCCACCTACCGGAAGATGATCGAAAACCTGGCCTGGGCGACGGGCTACAATATCTTCGCTATACCGCTCGCGGCCGGGGTCCTGGTCGGCTACGGCATACTCCTGACTCCGGCGGTCGGTGCCGCCCTCATGTCATTGAGCACAGTCATTGTAGCGATCAACGCCAGATTTCTTCGGGTACCGCTGCGCGATTGACAGTGCCTGATCCGCGTGGGATAATTTGCCTGTTCAGGCAGGCAGAAGATGGATCCGCGATCGAAAACCTCCTCTGCGAATGCTTCAAATGATTTTTGATACTATAATGTCGTATATCTGCTCGGGAGGCATGGATGACAAAAAGCAACCGCAACTTCTTTTTGATTCTGGCGGCGATCGTGCTGGCCGCCGCTTTAGGGACGGTCTTTCTGATGGCCGGCGAAAACTCGGGCGTATCGACATCGCCAGCCTCCTCCGCCCTCAAGCCTGAACCGGCTCCGGACTTCGAATTGACTCTCTTTTCCGGGAAGACCATCAAGCTCAGTGACTTCGAGGGCAAAAAGCCGGTCGTGCTCAACTTCTGGGCCTCCTGGTGTCCTCCGTGCCGCGAAGAGGCCCCGGAATTCGCGCGGGTCAGTAAAGATTTCAAAGATGACGTCGAATTCATCGGCGTCATCACCAACGACACTCAAAAGGATGCTCAAGCATTCATCGACGAGTTCGGAATAACCTATGAAAATGGCCACGATACCTCCGGTATTGGGCAAGCCTACAAGGTAACCGGCATCCCGGAAACATTTTGGATCGACAAAGACGGGCAGATCATCGACCGTTGGATCGGCGCCATCGACGAAGCCGGCTTGATCAGCCGCACGAAACGGCTGATCGAGAGCTAGCGGAAGCCTGGTAGACAGCAATGACTAGCGTAGCTTTGTATCCAGTAGCCTTCGTGGCCGGACTCGTTTCGTTCCTGTCGCCTTGCGTCTTGCCGCTGCTCCCCGGCTATCTATCATATATTTCAGGTTCATCGATCGAAGAGTTGCAGGACGGTTCCGCCCCCCAGTCAAGACGAATGCTGATCACCACGCTCTTTTTTGTGATGGGCTTTTCCGTTGTTTTTTCGCTGCTCGGATCCGCTTTCGGTCTGGTCGGCGACGCCCTGGTGACCAATAAGGGCACCGCCGAGCGCGTCGCCGGAGCAGTCATCATCCTGATGGGCCTCTTCATGATGGGACTCGTCAACTTAGCGGCGCTCCAACGCGAAGTCCGCTGGATGCCAAAGAGCCGAAAGTGGGGCCCGGTCGGCGCCCTCCCTCTAGGGATGGCCTTCGCTATCGGCTGGACGCCCTGTATCGGCCCGATCCTGGCCAGCATCTACATGTTGGCGATCAGTTCGCCCGGCACAGGAGCGTCGCTCCTACTTGTCTATTCGTTAGGCTTGGGGGTCCCATTCATCCTCAGCGGCCTGCTTTTCTCAAAGCTCACCAACACGCTCACCTGGTTCAAGCGCCACTCTGTCTTGATCCATCGAGCCAGCGGCGGCCTGCTGGTCGTCATCGGCGTGCTGCTCTTCACCGGCAGATGGACAACCTTGGTTGCGCCGCTTCAGGGCCTCTTTCAGTTGCCGATCTAAGAGCGCCCTGGTGCGCCAAAGCGCTGATGGGTATCAATATCGAGAACGCGTCTTAAACCACCTGGCGCTCGACAAAGGGCCGTGTGTATGATAAATTGTTGCGGTTTTCCAAGGAGGAATAATGTCTCAAAAATGTGATATATGCGGCAAAGTGCCGTCTGTGGGTCGTAATGTCAGCCACTCTCATCGTAAGACCCGCAAGGTCTGGGGAACTAACGTCCAAAAAGTACGAGTTCGCCAGCCCGGCGGCGCGGCAAAGCAGATGAACGTCTGCACAAAGTGCCTCAAAGCCGATAAAGTCGTCAAAGCCTAGCTCGTAGCTTTTACGCTCTTCTTTTCCTTGCCGATCATTTGGACGAAAGTGTCGATTATTTTCGGATCGAATTGACGGCCCGCGCAATTCTTTAGCTCTGTAACCGCGTGCGCCGCGGACATCGCGCTTCTATGCGGGCGGTCGCTTGTGATCGCCTCATAAGCTTCCGCCACGGCTAGTATCCGCGCTTCCAGCGGGATGCCTTCACCCTTAAGGCCGTCCACATAGCCTGTCCCGTCATAGTTTTCATGATGATGAAGGATGACCGGGAGGACCGCTCGAAGATCTTCGATCCCTGACAGAGCATTCTTTGCTACTGACGGATGGCTCCGCAGTATGAGTCTCTCGGCACTGTTAAGCGGGCGTTCTTGCCCTAAGAAATCGTGAGAGAAGGCCGCCACGCCGACATCATGAAGTAGCGCGGCCAGCTCGATCGTTTCAATCTGCGAGGCTGTGAGACCAGACGCCTTGGCTAAGGCGCAGGCCCTGGCGGCAACGGCGACAGAGTGACCGATACTGTAGGGGTTACGCGACTCGATGACCCTGGTCAACGCTCGGATGGTATCGAAATAGAGCCCCTGCCACTGGTCCTGGCGCCTCTCGGCCGCAAGTCCGGAACCGAGCCGCGCGAGGGCGCCCGTCAGATGCTCGATATCCGCTAGATCAAACTCGTATTCCCGCTGTTTAGAGCCGAGATTAACGACCCCCACCAGATCGTCTCCTGATATCACCGGTATGGACAAGGCCGAGATCGTTCGCTTGCCCACACCATGGGCCCCGGCACCGTTCAGGTCCGTCACCTTCAATGGTCTCTTATGTGTCGCGACCCAGCCCGCTATCCCCTCTCCGGGAGATATGACGATACTCTTAGCTCGCGGACCGAGTCCGACCGCGGCGCTTAGGGCGAGCCGGCCGCCTTGATCGTCGCGCAATAGAAAAGAGCCGCTATCAGCGCCGACGCGCTCGACGATCGCTTTGAGTGTCTCTTGCATGGCCTGATCGAGATCGCCCGTCGCCTGGGCCTTGCTGACCGAATCGAGCAACTTCTTCAGGCGCCCGGTCGTGCTCTGCAATTCCTCCTCGCGCTCCAAGCGCTCGAGAATGAAATCAAGCTGAGCCGCAACGCCGACAACACCGGCCTCATCAAAACTATTAAATGAGTCGCTCCGGGGGTTCGCCAGGATAATGAGACCATGACTGCCGATCGCCACCATCAAGACTGAGCGGCATTCCAGTATCTCCAGCCTCGAAGTGAGCGCTTCGTTCGCGATCGCCTGCTCGTCGATGTCGGGCAGGTTTAGCGACCGCTGTTCGCCTCTTATCAGGGCCAGGGGCGCCCCGCAAAGCGGAAACTTCGACTTGGCCAAACGGCGGACATAGGGGCTGAGCGCCGCGGTAACCACCAGGCGGTCCTCCCTCACTAACAAGACGGCCGATGTCTCGACTTTAAGGTACTGATTCAAATACGCCAGGGCGCTCTTGGCTATAGTCTTCGAGTCGCTCGCGTGCAGGACCTCGGGACCGATAGCCTCGATCAAGGAAGGTTTGGCCGCAAAGCTCATGGCTCTTTCGCTGGAGACGTTGCGTTCACCGTTCCCGGGGACCGGCGCCACCGTGAGGCGGTTTTCTTCGCCCACGCTAAGCCGGCTTCTCTTGCCGTTCCATCAGGAAGCGCTCTTCGTGCTTTTGGGCCCGTTCAACGGCCTCGGCCGGTGGCCGCCCTTGGGCAAGGTTGGCCAAAAGAGCGGCCGCGAATAGGTCACGCGTGGCCCGAATACTTTTCGTCCGGGGGGTGCTCCCAAAAAGAAACTGGTGACCGACGCCGTCATAAAGGATATCGACGTTCTCGTCGTCGACCGGTCCATCGGCTCTGACGAGGACCGCCTTCGCCCCATAAATATGGATAGCTTCGGCTGCCTCTTTCATCTGCGTTATATCGCCCACTTCCAGCCCGGCTAAGACTGCCGCTTCGCTTTGGTAGGCAACTACTATCGTTGCCAGCGGCAGCAAGCGCATCCTGACTAGCGAGAGCGCAGTACTCTTAAGAAGCGGTTGTTCCGGGCCATCATCGACACAGCTGTCAACGACAAACTCGATACCATCCATGTTCTGATCTTCAAAGTGAGAGGCTACCGCTTCAATATTGGCCCGACGGGCGAGGCGCCCCGTCTTCACGTCCGAGCGCGGGTTAGCGGCGGCAAAATGGCTCAGTTGGGCCGCCAAAGTCTCCGCGATAACCGGCGCCGTCTCAGTCTCGCTGAGCTTGATAGTGCTCACCAATGTCAGTGCTTCGAACCCAAAGCCCGTGAGAGTCGTCCGGTCGAGAACCACGCCCGAGTGGGCTGTGGGATCGAACTCGCCTATCGTTATAGCTCGTTGCACGAGGCTATTCCATCCTCCCGGGCCGGCTGCGAATTATCAATACTTGGCCAGTCCCTATCATAATTTCCCCTCGTCCGTTAATCAATAGGTTACTTAAACCGCGGGTATCCCCCGGCTCCAGCGTCAACCCCTCGGCCTCGTAGGCGAAACCGCGAAGGGTGACCCCCTCACAACGCTCTAAAGGCACTAAGCTGACTATCTCTCCGGGCGCACCTGTGAGCTTGAGATCGCTGTCGGCGAGGATTATCTCCCCATCCGCCTCGACTAAACGGCTGCGGACCCCGCTGCGCCGAGCAACCCGCAACAAGAAGAGGTTGGCCAGGGTGTGGTCGAGCCGGCCGCCCCAGGCGGCGGTGATGTCGATCTCGGACGCACCGCGGGCGACGGCCTCCTCGAGGGCCAACTCCCCGTCGGTTTTATCCTTGTTTTTCGGATATGACAGGCAGTCGGTACGCTGCTTTAACAGCCAGCCCATGGTCTCGCGTGAGATCGAATCGAAGTCGCCGACCGCCACGTGCGGGACGATCCCGAGGCCCCTAAGAAGATCGGCGCCGTGATCGGCGGCGATGATGAGCTCATGTTCCTTGATCAACCGGACGTAAAAGTCAGGCTGCGTCAATTCACCCCCGAGGACCAGGATGGCCCTAATCTGAGGTTCTGGTTCCTTCATTCGTCATCACCCTAAGAAGTACATACACCAACGGTAAGGCGATGATCGTCGAGGGCACCATATACAAGGCATTGTAACCAGCGGAATATATGAGCGGATCCCCCAGTGCGGACCTCTCGGCTGCATCTGGAAAAAAAAGATGTAAGAAGAGCACCCCGCTCACAAAATGTGCCGAGAACCTGAGCAAACCCGCCAGGATGACGCCGGCCCCGATCTTCAATGAGCTGCCGGTGCCAAAAAGACCCGCTAAGCCGACCAATCCAAAGGCAAGCGGGTAATCCAGGATCATTTGGGCCGGGTGGACAAGATAGGGCGCCTGGATGTAATTGACAAGTCCATATAGCACGCCGGCTATCAGGCCGGGCCGCACCCCCGCGTATAGAGACAGAAACAGGATGGGCAGCATGTTGAGGGAGATGCTGCCACCGTACGGCATCGCTAATGGTTTGATCAGAAAAAGGACCGCCGACATGGCGACCGTCACCGCTACATAGGTGATCGTCCGGACATCGAACATCGCCCCGGTAGTGCTCGATGGCAGCTCCACGGCCTCTCTTGTTTCCTCTGACATTCTTCCTCCTAAAAAAATAAAAGCGCACCAGCGGCGCGCTATTGACAGGCTTCCCTGCGCTGGCATTATCCAACAGGTTCAAGCGGTCGTTCGCAATCGATGCGAACCTCTCAGCCTTTCAGAAGGCTCCCGCAATCCTTTATGTATTTTGTTCTATGTACCCCTGTATACCGCTAAATGAGCATCGGGGCAAGTCGGAGCGTGATGATCAACGGCAAACAAAAAGGCGCCGCGGTTATCGCGACGCCTTTTTGCCTTAACCGAAAGAGGAGCTAACTGTCGCGCCTGCGGAGGAAGGTCGGTATCTCGAACTCGTTAGAGTCAAAGACTGACGGTTGCTGCTCCTCTTTGGTGCCTGGAACATCGAATTCTAGTTTTTCTTGTTTCTTTGCTTGATCGAAGCCGGTGGCGATAACCGTCACTCGGACATTCTCGCCAAGTGAATCGTCGATGACTGCCCCGAAGATGATATTCGCATCCGGGTGGGCAGCATTGGCGATGACCTCTGAAGCCTCATTGACCTCGTAAAGGCCGATATCGGAGGGTCCTGAGATATTCAGTAGGACACCTTGGGCGCCCTCAACGGAAGCTTCAAGCAGCGGGCTGGAAATAGCCGCCTTGGCCGCTTCGGCGCCGCGGTTGTCCCCGCTCGCCTCGCCGATACCCATCAGCGCCGACCCGGCGTTAGCCATGATCGTCCTGATATCGGCGAAATCAAGATTGATCAATCCCGGCACGGTGATCAGGTCCGTGATGCCCTGTACGCCTTGGCGCAGGATATCATCGGCGACTCTGAACGCGTCGAGAATAGATGTTTTGCGCTCGGCTACCTGTAGCAGCCTGTCGTTAGGGATGACTATCAACGTGTCGACCTTGTCGCGCAGGGTGTTGATCCCTTGCTCGGCCTGGAGCGCCCGACGCCGTCCCTCGAAACCAAACGGCCGGGTGACAACCCCAACGGTCAGGGCCCCCAGCTCTTTGGATATTTCTGCTATGACCGGCGCGGCTCCGGTTCCGGTGCCGCCGCCCTTGCCCGCAGTAATGAAGACCATGTCAGCCCCTTTAAGGGCCTCTTTTATCTCCTCTCGGCTCTCTTCTGCCGCTTGGTAGCCGACTTCCGGGTCGGCTCCAGCGCCAAGACCCTTCGTTAAATCGGCACCGATCTGTACTTTATAGTCCGCATCTGACATCAAAAGTGCCTGCGCGTCTGCGTTTAGCGAGATAAACTCGACACCTTTGAGTCCAGCTTCCACCATGCGATTGACCGCATTGTTACCGCCGCCGCCTATGCCGACAACTTTGATAATGGCCAGGTAATTCGAGCCGGTGTCAACCACTTGCACCCTCCTTGGAGTATTACCCTAAAGCTCTACTTTAGGTTTGACCAGCCAACCTTCGGGTTAAACCTTAACTTAATGATAGGTGGAATGCAAGTGGCTTGGGTCTAGAGGCGACGCACGACCGGGCTCTCCGGTACGGTGACATTGATGTGAACGATATCCCCCTTGGAGTCTTCGAGGATGCGCTCGATAACTGTGTTCTTGCGACCGGCTCCTTCGACACTGCCGTAGATGATCTCGATATCATCACTGGTATGGAAGGCCAGCCTGTCTAGGGACGGCACGGATATCCACACGACCTTGTCCCTAAGCTTCGGCGCAACGCCGGCTAAACTCTTGAGAGCCCCTATCAGCAACTTACTCTGAGTCCGCCTGCCAACGACGAGACGGTCGGTTTCGATCTCGTTGATCACCGGAATGCTGTCAAAACGAGGGGCCCCACCAGCCTCGAGAACGTACCCGCGTTTGTCGAGTATGAACAGCTTTCCCTTCTGCTTGACCATCGCGAAAGGTACCCGCTCGGTCACTATTATCTCGATGCGGCTCGGGAGATCCCTGGTGACGGCCGCTTGTGCTATCCAAGGGTCTTTCTCGATCGCCACCTCCAGCTTGTCTTTGGCCACGCGCATCAGGTTCGTGCTGTCGTCGAGGTCGGCCAGCTTGGCTATCTTCTCAGCGGAAACATGCTTATTGCCGACGATCGAGACTGTCTTGAGAAGCCACAGATCAGAGCGGAGCAAGAAGTATCCGCCGACTACTACCAACGCTATCGACACGACGACAGATGCAAGGACCAGGTTTTGCCGGTTGCGGGTCGCCCGGAGCTTTTCTTCGCGCCGTTGCCGGGCTTCAGTGACCCTGGACATATGACCAGTCACCGACCAATCTGATCTCCAGTTCCAGCTCAACATCGAAAGTCTCTTTGATCCGCGCCGTCACTTCTGAGATAAGGGTGTAGAAATCAGCCCCGGTCGCCTCGCCCGTGTTGACAAAAAAATTGGCGTGCTTTTGTGACACCATCGCTCCGCCCACCGCATGACCTTTCAGGCCGGCCTCATCTATCAACTTGGCTGCCTGATTATCGGGCGGGTTCTTAAAGACGCTGCCGGCACTCGGCATATCGAGGGGCTGGCTTCGCTTGCGCCGCTTCCAGTTCGTTTCCATCTCATGCTTTACCATGTCGGCTTCCGCCTCTTCGAGACCAAGACGGACTTCGATGATGATCGCGCCCGGAGGCAGATTGCAGTTTCTATATGAGAACCCCAGAGCCGCCGATGTCGCCGTCCGCAGTTCCAGATCTCTTGAGTAGTAGACGATCTTCTGAGTCACTGCTCCCAGATCGCTTCCGTGGGCGCCGGCGTTGACCGCGATAGCAGCCCCGATCGTACCCGGGATGCCGACGGCAAAAGCCAGGCCGCCCAGACCGTGTCGCGACGCTGTCTGGACGATTGTGCCCAAAGCGACGCCGGCCCCGGTCGTGATCTCGGTCCCCTCGACAGAGACATGCTTGAACTCATGCCCTAAGCGCAGAACAACACCCGGAAAGCCGGTATCACTGACCAGAAGATTCGATCCGCGGCCCAAAATGAGGAGCGGGAGCTCGTAATCCTTGACAGTCTGCAAGGTCAAGCGGAGATCGGTCAGGTCTTCGGCCGTAATAAATATTGCGGCCGGGCCGCCGACCCGCATCGTCGTGTATTTCGCCAACGACCGATCCGTCCACGCCTTTTCGCCAAGGAAGCGTTCCAGCCTGTTCCGGGCCATGATGATCCCGCGGTTGTTCAGCGCTACCGCCACTGATCAACCGCTCCCCTGCATCTTGGCGGCGAGATCATGACTGATCCCGCCGATATCTCCGGCGCCCATCATCAATATAAGATCCCCCGGGCGGGAGATACACTGCAAATAGTCGACCAGCTCATGCTTGTCGGGGATATACGAGACAGATATGTGCGCTCGCTGTTTTAATATCTCATCGACGATCAGTTTGCCGCTGACGCCGGGAATGGGCTGCTCGCCGGCATTGTAGATGTTAGTCAAGACAACCAGATCGGCACTGGCGAACGCTTCCCCGAATTCAGCCGCCAGAAGTTGAGTCCGGCTAAACCGGTGCGGTTGAAAAACACAGATGACCCGATCGCGGTCGCTCCGGCAAGCGGCATCGATCGTGGCCGCAACCTCCGTCGGATGGTGAGCATAGTCATCGATGACGGTCACGCCATTGGCCTCTCCTACTAGTTGAAAGCGTCTCTTTGCGCCCTGAAAATCTACGAGC
>DAOUYN010000150.1 GCA_030666075.1 Actinomycetes bacterium
GAGATCATACCGGACCCGATCGAAGTTTCTTCGGCGATAGTCCGTCTAAACGTCATCTTGATCTTGTTGCTTGTAGTCGGATTCTTTGCTTGGCGCCTGGTCGGGTTCTTTCAGTTCATGTCATTGATGCGCTCCGCCCCACCGCTCGAGCGCCAGGCATACGCTTCGGTCTACGAGATCGCGGAAAGGTTGGCGGATTCAATCCGGATCCCCAGGCCGAGGCTGCTCTGGCTCGATCTGCGCGAGGCGCCCTTTACGGTCGGGCTGCGGCGCCCGGTCATCGTCCTATCAAAAGTCGTTATTGAGTCACTGGCTCCTCATGAGATCGAAGCGGTCCTGGCCCATGAAATGGCCCATATCGCCCGCAGGGATTACATCTACCACTGGGGGACGATCATCATGCGGGATGTCCTTTTTTTCAATCCCTTAACATATATGATCTACGCTCGGCTCTCCTTTGAAAGGGAGCGCGCCTGCGACGACTACGGATCACAGCTGTCAGAGCGGTTTCACCTGGCCAAGTCGCTAGTCAAGCTGGCCGAAGCCAGGATGCTGGTCCCCAGCACTATCGGGACCCGGTCATTCGCCCCGCAGGCTCTGCTCAGAAAAAAGGAGTCGTTTTTAGCCTTGCGGATCAAGGA
The DNA here is from genome assembly GCA_030666075.1 of Actinomycetes bacterium. Lineage (GTDB taxonomy): Bacteria > Actinomycetota > Aquicultoria > CAJVYJ01 > JAUVQD01 > DAOUYN01. The sequence goes on from DAOUYN010000150.1 coordinate 642, forward strand.
GCTGCTCAGTCCAAATATTCACAGAGCGCCGGGAACGGCCGCGCGATTGGGGCTAGGGCTCCTGGCTCTAGTCCTGATCGACCTCGACATTCATCTCGTTATTATGTCTGCTAACGGTCCTCTCACCCTCTTCTAGCGCCAAGTAAAGCCCTAAGCGATCCGTCCGATTGACTTATGACGGAAAACATACTACGGTACTAGTATGCAATGACAGTAGTTAGGGGGTGACGATTTGCAATCGGTAAACTCTACGGACAGACTGTGGACCCGGATACCTGACGAAGATAAGCCTATAGACTCAAAAGGAGGCTGCTGCTGGGCCTTCGGTTGGTGTTGGTATTGGGGTTAGTTCACTCTTCGTCGTCGACCAAACCGGCCTTGACCGCCAGCACGGCCGCTGAGGTGCGGTCGTTGATGTGCAGCTTTTCAAAGATGTTGCTCAGGTGGTTCTTGACCGTCTTATCGCTGATGAACAGCTGACGCGCGATCTCTTTATTGCTCATGCCTTTCGCTATGAGTGCCAGAACCTCGCGTTCTCGAGGGGTCAGGTTCTCGTAGCGTTTGGCTTTTTCCGCCTTCTTTTCCATCTGCGAGAATTCCGTCAGGAGCTTTGACGCCATCGACGGCTGCAAGAGGGAAAGCCCTTCGCTAGCCGCTTCGATCACTTGGATCAATTCCTGGGGAGCCCGGCTTTTTAGCAGGTAGCCGATCGCACCGGCCTTGATCGATTCGAAAAGGAACTGTTCTTCCTCGTGCATCGTCAACATGACGATGGTGGCATCTTCTTTGATCTGTTTGATGTTGCGCGTCGCTTCGATCCCGTCCATTAGCGGCATCTGGATATCCATCAAGATGACCTGCGGGTTAAGCTCGCCGGCCAGTTCGACCGCCCGTTGACCGTTGTCGGCTTCGCCAACGACCTCCATGCCCGCTTCTTCGAGAATGCGGCGGAGTCCTTGTCGCATCAGTGTGTGGTCGTCGACGACCATGACCGATATCTTGCTCATATCAAGCTCCCTTTGCTTGGTACGGGACAGTGACCGTGACCCGTGTTCCGTTTCCGGGTTCGCTGGCTATCTTGACGGCGCCCCCTAGCGATTGCACCCGCTCGTTCATGCCGGAGAGACCGAAGCCGCTATCTTGTGAAGCCCGCTTCTTGATCTCAATCATATCGAAACCGACTCCATCGTCCTCGATGACCATCACAACATCGTCTTTAACCTTGTTAAGGGCGATAGAGACAGTCGTGCCCTTTGAGTGCTTCTTGATGTTGTTGAGGGTCTCCTGCGCCAGCCTAAACAGTCCCGTTTCGACTGCCTCCGAGAGCCGCTGTTCCAGCTTTGGATTATAGTCTATCGTGAAATTGTTTGCCTCCCCGAAGCTCTCCAGGTGTTTCTCTAGCGTCGGTACGAGCCCGAGGCTGTCCAGGATCGTCGGCCGCAAGTCATATATCACTTTACGCAGGTCGGTGATGGTGCCGTGGACGATCTCTTCTAGCTGCGCCACTTCCTTCTTGGCGCTCTCATCGTCGTCATCCAAGGCATTCCCGAGGAAGTTCAGACTAAAGATGATCCCTGAGAGGTTTTGGATCACTCCGTCATGTAGGTCGCGGGAGATCCGGCGCCGTTCATCCTCCTGGCTAGAGGCCAAGCGTGTCAGGAGCCGTTGCAATTCGTTGCGGCTTTCTATGACATCTTCATATAATTGCGAGTTCTCAAAGACGATCTGAGTTTGGCTGACGATGCCTGAGGCTATTTGGACGTCACGGTCGCTGAACTTATGCCCCGCCTTCTTGTAGAGGACCATGGCTATGGCGGTCACCTCATTGCGGTTGACGCACGGTATCAAGATCGCCGACTTGGCCTCCAGGCTCTCTCTGAGCTTCGCCGGAAGCAGCTCATCGGTCTCGACGCTCTCAATAGTTATCGGCTTGAGCTCTTTCCGTAGGCGACTGATGGCTTTGACGGAGCGGGGCTTGAGTTTGACGTCCGGGTCGCCGCTGGCGACAAACGCTTTCTCACTTTTACTCCACTCGAAGGTCAGGCAGGCATCAGCGAAGAGGGCGGCCGGTAGAGCATTTCTCAACATCTCGAGCGTGTCGCCTGTTCCCGCCAGGCTGCCGATAGCCAGAGCGACTCCAACAAGCGCCGAGGATATCTCCGCCTCTTCCCGCAGGTTATCCTTCTCGGTGACCAGCTGGTCCCAGTTGTCGACGAAGAATCCGCTTTCCTGGTCGAGGGAGCGCTGCAACTCTTGCGTTTTAGTCTGAGTTTGAGCGCGAGACTCGATGAGCCGGTCCCGCTCCTGGGTCAACTCAAAGGTCCGATGGCGCAGTTGGCGAGCGGAAGCGCGGGCGCTCCCGACAAGCATGCCGCTTAGGGCTGGGATGAAGACTAACAACAGGAAGACCAGATTCAGCTCTGAAGATCCAGTCAGGAAGTCGGTGAAAGACGTGTCGGCCTGAGAAGACAGGTGGTCAATGACAGCCACTAACAGCAGTAATCCGATAAGTAAGCCCACTAGCGCGTGCATCCCGCTCTTGCGTAGGTCGAATTGCCCCAAAAGTTGCCTCCCAATCGATATCGCCAGTACTACATGGTCTCATCGGCAAAGCCTGTGCCAAAGACAAGTTCTTTACACCAAAAACGCCGCCCCGTATAATCGGCAGCATCAATAAGCGTTGAGCTTTATGCTAAGCGCAGGAAAATAGTGTAGTCAAGGGAAGGCTGTGAGAATCAGCCACGGGCCCGCCACTGTGACTGGCGAGCGAAACTACGAGGGGGTCGCCGAGGCGACCACCGGCCACCGCCCGGGAGCGGGAAGGCGTAGTGGAGCCAAAGACCCAGG
>DAOUYN010000159.1 GCA_030666075.1 Actinomycetes bacterium
TGTCTTCTCGGGTCGACTGAAAGCGGGTTCCACGGTCCTCAACGCCACCAAGGGGGTAACGGAGAAACTGGGCCATATTTATCTGATGACCGGAAAGGAACAACAGGACACTTCCGAGGTCGTGGCGGGAGATATCGCCGCTATCCCGAAGCTGGCCGAGACTGCCGGAGGCGATACCTTGTCTGATGAATCGGCGCCGTTAGTATTCGACCCGATCGACTTCCCTGAGCCGCTGGTCTCGCTGGCTGTCCACGCGAAAACTAAAGCGGATGATGAAAAGGTCAGCAGTTCGCTCGCGAAACTCGTCAAGGAAGACCCGGCCATCCGGTTCATCCACGACGCCACCACCCATGAGCAGATCCTCTCCGGAGTGGGCGACCTTCAGCTGGAAGTAACGCTCGATCGGCTTAAGAGCCGATTCCATGTCGAGGCGGACACGTCAGTGCCCAAGATCGCCTACAAAGAGACGATCAAGGGGAAGGCCGAGGTTCAGGGGCGGTACAAAAAGCAGACCGGTGGGCGCGGACAATTCGGGGATGTATGGATCCGTCTCGAGCCGCTCGCCCACGGCGCAGGTTTCGAATTCGTCGATAAGATCGTCGGCGGGTCTGTCCCCCGCAACTTCATCCCCGCGGTCGAAAAAGGTATCCAGGAGTCGATGGGCAAGGGCGTCTTGACCCATTATCCGACAGTCGACGTCAAGGTCACCTTATACGACGGCTCGTTTCACCCGGTAGACTCATCCGAAATGGCCTTCAAGATAGCCGGTTCGATGGCTTTCAAAGCAGCTGTAAAAGAAGCTCACCCGATCCTGCTCGAGCCCATCTATGACTTGGAGATCACTGTCCCCGACCATAATATGGGCGATGTCATGGGGGACATGAGCAGTAGACGCGGCAAGATCATCGGCATGGAGCCTCAGGGTCACAATCAAGTCATAAAGAGCCAGGCTCCTTTGGCCGAGATCCAAAGATACTCAACGAAATTGCGCTCGATGACCGGCGGCCGCGGCAGCTACACCGTCAGTTTCTCTCACTACGAAGAAGTGCCTGGCGACATCGCCCCGAAAGTGATAGAGGCTTCCGGCAAAGAAGATGAAGAGTAATATCTTTGGCGTATAATGGACTTGGGCGAGAGCGCGGCCTGTCGCCGGCCGCTATTTAGCGGTTGGAGGAAATATCCCCCACCCACGCGCTTAAAGCGTGTAGCCAGCTGCCGCTCATAAGAGCGGGCCCGCGAGGGACGACTAGTGCCACAGAGACGAGTCCCAAAGAGCATGCTCTTTGGGGGTGAAACGCGGTAAACTCCGGCCGGGTGCAACTCAAACAGTCACCGGTGGCGACACCGGCAGACGGGTAGAGGCCGTCCTTAGGACACCCTGTATAGGGTAGATAGATGGCAGGCTAGAACAGAAGGGGAATTACGGCGCTCTCGCCCTTATTTATCCGACGATCCCGCGGACGTCGAGTCGCAGCGCGACCCGCTGGTAGGTTTCGCTCTCCGGACGCATCGCCAGGGCCAACTTGATATGGCCGAGCGCGGACTGATATTCACCCAAGCGTTCGAGGCATAGAGCGATACCAAAATGAGCATAGTCGTTGACCGGATCTATCCTCAGGGCGTGCGCGAAGTTGTGTCTGGCGGATTCAAACCGGCCGTAGTTGTAATACGCCCGGGCGAGCGCCTCCCTTACCGAGCCTTTCTCTGGCTCATCTTTCTTGACCTGCTCAAGCAAGACGGACGCTTTGGCAGGCTTGCCGTTCTCTAGGAGTTCGATGCCTTCCCGGTAGGCCTCGTAAATGTGTTTAGCCATCGAAGCACCCCCTTTGACCTTGATTCTAACAGTTGTGCCCGGAAACGAAAAAGCCCTCCCGTCCTTGCGGACCGGGAGGGCGTGAGTATCGCGGTTTAGCCGAGCCGTGTAACGTTCACAGCTTGGTCTTTCCCCTTGTCGTTCTGTGAGACCTCAAATTCAACGCGCTCGCCTTCATTGAGCGTCTTGAACCCATCGTCACTGATTGCAGAGTAATGAACGAAAATGTCATTACCAGCCTCTTGCTCAATGAAGCCATACCCCTTTGCCGCATTGAACCACTTGACAGTACCTTGTGCCATTATACCTCCTAGATATCGTACACTAACCATCCTCGCCCTATTGGGGGCGAAGCGCACATTGTCGCTACCATACTATTCCCATTCTTAAAAGTCAAACACACGCTTGCCCTGACCCTCGACTCGCGCTACTCGTCCACCCTCTTTTCATTTTCCCTGTTGTGAGCGCGCTTCGCTTTCGCTATTATCTGTTACCATGGCTGAGATAAAAGCATTCCGCGGCATACGTTACGACCAGGTGAAAGTCTCACTTGATAAGGTCACGTCCCCGCCCTACGACATCATCTCCCCTCAGGAGCAACAGGAGTTTTACGAAAAGAGTCCGCATAATATCATCAGACTCGACTTCGGGCGGATCTTACCAGCTGACACAGTCAACAATAATCGATATACCCGTGCCGCCGCTGATCTATCAAGTTGGCTCGAAGAGGATATCCTGGTCAAGGATGCTGAGCCCACCCTCTACATCTATCGCCAGAATTTCGATAGGGACATGGTCCCGACGCAGATCACCGGCGTTGTCTGTCTGGTCAAACTGACAGAATTCGGCGAGGACGTCTTGCCGCACGAAAAAACATTGTCAGGCCCAAAGCGTGACCGTCGGCAGCTCTTAGAAGCGTGTGAGGCAAACTTCAGCCAAGTCTTCGCGCTCTATTCCGACCAAAGCGGTGCCGTGAACGAGATCTTACAGTCAGTGACTGCCGGCGAACCTGATATGGAAACGACCGATGCCGACGGAGTCGTCCATCGGATGTGGCCATTGAGATCCGCAGCGGCCATCGAAACCGTTACTCGGGCGTTGGCCGACCGCAAACTGCTCATCGCCGACGGTCATCACCGCTATGAGACCTCTCTTAATTATATGAAGGATATGCGCGACAGCGGCCAGGGGAGAGTGTCACACGACTATATCATGATGTTCTTGGCGGACATGGCCCATGAGGACCTAGTAATACTGCCGACACATCGGGTCGTCAACAAGGAGAGCTTCGATCTAGACTCCTTCTTAGGGGATCTCGCGGGGAGCGTTGAGGTCAGCGAAGGCCGGTGGGAACCGAGAACGGCGGAGGAAGCCGACCGCGACGGGCGCTCCGTCCGGTTCGGCCTTTACGCCGATGGCCGGCTGTTCAGCTTGCGCGGGGATCGTGAAGCCCTAGCGGGTAGGCTGACAGACGAGAACTCATCGGCATGGAAACGGCTAGATACGACCCTATTACAGGAGACGATA
>DAOUYN010000165.1 GCA_030666075.1 Actinomycetes bacterium
ATCCTTACACGTACTTACGGAGTCCGCTCACCGGCGCGCCGCTCACCGGCGCCGCTTGTTTTTCCGGTAATGTTGTAGTCTCCAACAGGGGGGAATATGAAAAGCGATATAGAGATAGCCCAAGCAGCGACCATGAAACCGATCACCGAGATCGCCGAAGGTATCGGCCTGCTCGAAGATGAACTCGAGCTTTACGGGAAGTACAAGGCCAAGATCGACCTCAGTGTGCTCGAGCGCCTGAAGGACCGCCCGAACGGCAAATACATCGACGTCACGGCGATCAACCCGACGCCTCTCGGCGAAGGGAAGACCATTACTACCGTCGGCCTGACGCTCGGTCTCAACAAGATCGGCAAGAAAGCTATCACTTGTATTAGGCAGCCTTCCCTCGGCCCGGTATTCGGGATCAAAGGCGGCGCGGCCGGCGGCGGTTATTCCCAGGTCGTACCGATGGAGGATTTCAACTTACATTTCACCGGCGATGTTCACGCGGTCGGCGCGGCCAATAATCTACTGGCCGCTTTCATCGATACCAGCATCATGCAAGGCAATCCGCTCAATATCGATCCCTATTCAATTACCTGGAACCGCGTCGTCGACATCAGCGACCGCGTTCTGCGCGAGATCATCGTCGGCTTAGGCAAGAAACTGAATGGCCGTCCGCGGCAGACCGGGTTCGATATCACGGTGGCATCCGAGGTCATGGCTGTCCTGGCGATGGCTTCCGACCTGAAAGACCTCCGGGCACGCTTAGGTCGCATCATCATCGGCACCAATATGGACGGCCAACCGGTCACGGCGGAAGACTTGAAGTGTGCCGGCTCGATGGCGGTCCTTTTGCGCGACGCCCTGAAACCCAACCTCATCCAGACGATCGAAAATACGCCGGTCTTCGTCCATTGCGGACCGTTTGCCAATATCGCCCAAGGCAATAACTCCATCATCGAAGACAAGATCGCCCTCAAGCTCGGCGAGTATGTCGTGACCGAGAGTGGGTTCGGCGCTGACTTGGGGGCCGAGAAGTTCCTTAATATCAAATGCCGCCACAGCGGACTTAGGCCGGATGCGGTCGTGATCGTCTGCACGATCCGGGCGCTCAAGATGCACAGCGGCAAGTACGAGGTCATTGCAGGCAAGCCGCTAGATCCGGGCCTTATCAGCGAGGACCTCGACGGTGTCGAGAAGGGCGCGGTCAACCTTCAGGCGCATGTGACGAACATCAAGAAGTTCGGCGTTCCGGTTGTGGTCGCTATCAACCGGTTTGTCCATGATACCGATGCCGAGGTGGCCCTGGTCCGGGAACTGGCGGCCAAGGCCGGAGCCGATGAAGTGGCGCTCAGCGATGTCTGGGCCGAAGGCGGCGAAGGCGGCCGTGAATTAGCGGAAGCCGTGGTAAGAGCAGCTGACAAACCGAGCGACTTCAAGTTCCTCTATCCCGATGAGGCTTCCATTAAAGAAAAGATCGAGACGATCGCTACGGAGATCTACGGCGCCGATGGCGTTGATTATTCTCCCGCGGCCGAAGCCAAGGTCAAACTCTATGAAGAAATGGGCCTGAGCGATCTGCCGATCTGTATGGCCAAGACACATCTGTCACTTTCGCATGACCCGAAATTGAAAGGGCGCCCCACGGGTTTTCGCCTACCGATCCGCGACATTCGCGCATCTGTCGGGGCCGGCTTCCTTTACCCGCTCTGCGGCGATATGATGACGATGCCCGGGCTACCGGCCAAGCCCGCCGGGCAGAACATCGATATCGACGACAACGGGGTCGTGACGGGCCTCTTCTAGGCCTTCACTATCTCGGCCGGCGCCGCCGGGAGGCGGCATGAACTGATGCCAAAAGTCATTTTCTTACCATCTGGACGAGAGGTCGAGGTGGTCGCGGGAGAAGACATCCTGACCGCGGCCGCGGTCGGCGATATCCACGTCAACGCCTCCTGTGGCGGCGATGGCACCTACGGCAAGTGCAAGGTCCATGTCAAAGGGGCCAAAGTCCAGAGTAAGTCGACTGCCCGGTTGACTGAGGAAGAATTGGCCAAGGGTTACGTCCTGGCCTGCCAAACGCCGGTTCATAGCGACATGACGGTCGAGATCCCGCTCGAATCAGAGCTACTGTCGAAAGGGCGCACGAGCATCAAGACCCTGACCGCCGGGGTCGATGAATGGAACCGCCAGCTCGCTAGATTGACGGCCGACCCGCCGGTGGTCAAGTTATTCATGGACTTGCCCGAGCCCTCCCTTAATGACTCCGTCAGTGATCTGACCAGGGTCACGCGGGAAGTGCGCCGCCGACTTGGCGTTGACGATGTCTTAGTGGACTTGGAGACGACGAAGAGGTTGCCGGACGTGCTGCGGGCCGGGAGCTGGTGTATAACGGCGACACTCTACCGGGAAGCCGGGCACGCCCGTCTAACGAAGGTCGAGGCGGGAGACACTACCGGCACCAATTACGCCGTCGCCGTTGATATCGGCACGACCACCTGTTCCGCTCAACTTGTCGACCTCGACAAGCGCCGGATCCTGGCCGAGGCCTCCGCCTATAATGCCCAGGTCAGCTATGGTGAGGATGTTATCTCGCGGATGGTGTACGCCAAGAAGGAGTCGGGCCTCAAGCTGTTGCAGAGAAAAGTCGTCGGGACTATTGACGCCTTGGTGACTGAGCTCATCGAGAAGACGGGAGTCGATCCCGGCGGTATCGAAATGGCCGTCCTGGCGGGCAATACCGTCATGACTCATCTCATCCTCGGCGTCGGCACCGACCAGATCCGGGAAGCGCCATATTCGCCTGTTTTCCGGTTTGCTCCTTCCGTTTCGGCTGCCACGGTCGGGTTCAAAAAGCTACCGGACGTGCCCTTGATATTCCACCCGTGCGTGGCCAGCTATCTGGGCGGCGATATCACTTCCGGCGTGGTCGCGGCCGATGTGGCCAACCATGACGGACTGGTCTTATATATAGACATAGGAACCAACGGCGAGATAGTGCTGGGCAACAGCGAGTGGTTGATGGGGTGCTCGTGCTCGGCCGGGCCTGCTTTCGAAGGGGCCGGGGTCAAAGACGGTATCCGCAGTATTGACGGGGCCATCGAGCGCGTTTCGATCGAGCCGGATACTTTTGAGACGGTCTTCACTACTATAGGCGGCAAGTTACCGCTGGGTATCTGCGGCTCCGGTCTTATCGATAGCGTGGCTGAGCTCTTCAAGGCCGGCGTCATTGACAAACGCGGCAAATTTAATG
>DAOUYN010000199.1 GCA_030666075.1 Actinomycetes bacterium
GACGGCGGTGATGGAGCCGGTCGTTGTGGCCGGGGTCACGGTCAGTCGGGCTACTCTTCATAATGAAGACGAGGTCCGGCGCAAGGACATCAGGATCGGAGACAAGGTCGTCATTCGCCGCGCCGGCGATGTCATCCCGGAGATCGTCGGGCCCATCCTCTCCGAGCGGACCGGGGACGAAAAAGAGTGGTCTCTGCCGCAGGCATGCCCTGAGTGTGGAGCGCGCGTCGTCAGGCCCTCGGGCGAGTCGGTAGCCCGATGTACTAATATCGCCTGCCCGAAGCAGATATTCGAACGCCTCGTCCATTTTGGCAGCCGCGGGGCAATGGATATAGAAGGCTTTGGCCCGGCCGTCGCCGAGCACCTCCTGGCTTCGGGACGGGTTCGCGATGTGGCTGATATATACAGCTTGAGCGGCGATGATCTTGAAGCGATCGTGCCTCATTTTGCTAAAAAAGAAGACGGTAAAGAGCCCCCCAAGGCAGCCCCGAAACTGGCTCGAGCCATAGTTGCTTCGAAAAAACGCCCTCTGGAGAAAGTACTCTTCGGATTGGGGATAAGACATGTGGGTTCCGGGACGGCCGAGATCTTGGCCGCCGAGTTCAAGGAGATGGATGCGCTGGCCGCGGCCGATTTCGAACGCCTGCAAGCGATAGAGGAAGTCGGTCCGAAGATCGCCGAGAGCATCGAGACATTCTTTCAAGAACAGGACAACCGGCGGGTTATTGAGAAACTGCGGGCGGCCGGAGTGACGATGGAGGCGAAAACAGGTCCTGGCTTGGCGCCGACCCTGGCCGGGACGACTTGGGTCTTCACCGGGTCACTCTCCGGGTTAAGCCGGGCCGAGGCTCAGTCGCTGGTCAAGGCGAGAGGCGGACGGGCCGGCAGCAGTGTCAGCGCCGCCACGGACTTTGTCGTGGCCGGTTCCGAGGCGGGCGGTAAGTTGGACAAAGCGCGCAAGTTAGGCATAAAAGTATTGACGGAGGCGGAGTTTGTGAAGATGCTGGACGACAAAGACTAGATGCGCAACTTCGAACCTGAATGGGAAGAAACTGATGAGCTGGCGACCATGACCGAACCGCAAGAGGAAGTACCGTGGTCGGCCGGGGATTCGCTGCTGGCTGTCGTTCTCTTGGTTCCCGCCTGGATACTCGCCAGCGCGCTCATCTACTTTTTGACCATCACCGGACTTCGGTTGACCTTCCAGGCGATACCGCCAAGCCTACCCTTGGTCGTGGCCGGGGTGGCGGCGTTCGTGGCTTCGGCGGGGCTAGTGTGGATACTGGGTCGGCGCGTCCGGCGGGCGAGTTTCGCGCAGCTCGGTTTCAACGGTTTTAAATTCTGGCTCGATGTCCCGCTGGCTATTTTAGGTCAGATAATCGCTTTCGTCGGCTTGGCTATCTACTCGCTAGTATTGAGGACCATGCTGGATTCGGAGGTGCCGACCCAACTTGGAGTCGGTGACTTCGGTCCCTCGATCGCCGGCTTTGTCGTCGCCTTTATTATTATTGTCATCCTGGCCCCGTTTGGGGAGGAGATGCTGTTCAGGGGGTTCGTCTACCCGGGCTTTCGCAAAAGGTTCGGGGTGGTCAAGGCGATGCTCCTGAGTTCGGCGGCTTTCGCCCTTTTTCATGTCACCCCGCTGCTATACGTGCCTATGTTCATTATCGGGATGGTCTTGGTTGTCCTCTATGAGTATCGAGGGACTTTGGCGCCGAACATCATGCTCCACTCCCTGAATAATCTGTTGGCCCTGCTCGCTATTTACGGCTTCCTCGGCTCTTAAGGATGCTCTTCGACCCAGGAGTCTCCCTCGACCGTCACTTCTTTCTTCCAGATGGGTGTGATCTGCTTTAGCTCGTCAATACACCAGCGGCAGGCTTCGAAAGCCTCCTTGCGGTGCTCGGCGGCGGCGACTATCAGGACGATGTTCTCGCCGATATCGATAGTGCCGTACCGGTGGACTATCCCGACCTCGATGATATCGAAGCGCTTTAGGGCTTCAGACCTCAGATAGCGGAGCTTTTTCTCGGCCATGCCCGGGTAGTGTTCGAACTCGAGTTTCTGGATATTACGCCCCCGGGATAGCTCACGCGCTGTTCCCAGGAAGATATCTACACCGCCGATAGCGGTAGAGGTCCGCATGGCCCGGGCGATCTCCTCATCGACGGAGAAGTCTTCTCGCTGAATGCGGACGAGCTCTTCGGCTGTGGCGCCGCTGCCGCCGGACATCGGCGGGATAAAAGCCACTTCGTCATCGTCTTTGAGCGGCGCATCGAAACCGGCGAACTCATGGTTGACCGCAGGCTTGGCCTTGGCATTCTCGACAGCCTGGCGCAGCCCGGGATGTTCGCCGTCCATCTTATCCAAAAGGTCGTCGATCGTACCGACCCCGGATGCCTCGACCTGTATTTCTCCGCCCTCTACGACTTGGCGCAACATCGCGAAAAACTTTACCTGTATCAAGAACGTTCACCGCTTTCAAGTTTGCACCAGAATAAAAGACAAGGATATGCCTGTAAAGGTCTGCCCGACTCTGAGCCTAGGCTGAGAGCTCGGCCTCGTCTCCTTCAATCGCGGAGATGATCGCGTCGATAAAGATCGGCAGGTCCTCTGGTTTGCGCGATGTGATCAGGTTTCTGTCGACCACGAGCGCTTCGTCGACATAGTGCCCGCCCGCATTCTCCACATCGATGGCCACCGACGGCCAGCAGGTCAATGTCCTATTCTTGACAACCTTAGCGGAGATAAGCAACTGAGCCGCGTGGCAGATCGCCGCGACCGGCCGGCCGCTCTGGACGAAGTCCCGAGTGAAGTCGACGGCTCCCGGATTCAATCTC
>DAOUYN010000200.1 GCA_030666075.1 Actinomycetes bacterium
TCACTTCCCCGGCAGGAGCCGTCTCAACCTGCTCTAAGAAGGATGTGTGCCAATCAGGATTTCCATAGTCCGTGGACTGTGCAGTATTCGCGAGCGAGCTCCGCGTTTCCAGCTCCCGGGAAAGCAGCCTGCGGCGACTCGCCGGGTTTCAGGAACTTGCGCCGGACCTCACCGTCACAGACGAGCTCCACCCAGGCGATATAGTGTTCCGGCTCCATCGGGTGCGGCACCGAACCGACCTTCACGTTGATGCCGCCGCCGGTCTTTTCGATGACCGGCACGTGTTTCTCCAGGCCGGTTTCCTCGTGTTTTTCAGCTAAACGCTCCATCGGCGCATCGCAACAGTTCGGCTCGCACGTCCCAACTTGGACGACTTCGACGATGTCGCCGCAGTCCCCGCACTTATAGAGTCCTAATCTCTCCGTCATCTCCTGCCTCCATCTCCTTTGGCTGCCTCGCAAAAGCATTCCCTTTGCGAATCGCAACCGCCCCGACAATGACCGACCAACGGCTCGCCGAAGCACTAAAGAATTCCTTCCCCTTAAGGGCACGATTAAACAACTCTACGGATTGTTGCGCCTCGCCGTGAAGGATCAAGTTTAGAGGGCTACTCGTCGCCGTTACTGCGCCGGCCGCTTCACGCCATTAACATCTCGACCCGTGTGGTATAGAGTTGCATGAGCTAGCACGAAATAGGAGGAAACGGGTGCCCAACCGCGCGAATCGACCCGAAGACATGACCGCCCCGGGCATGACCCGCAACTACACCCTGGCTTTGGCCATCTTGGCGACTCTTAGCATCTTTGCCTTTTTCTTATTGCTCCTCATCATCAATACACAACAAACGACGGCCGGTACAGTCAATGTCAGCGGGCGCCAGCGCATGTTATCGCAAAGGATAGCGATGCTCTCCTTGAGATTGTCGGTCACAAACGACGATGACGAACGAAGCCGACTGCGACGAACACTTAAAGAGACGATCGCAGACATGGAGTCGGCCCACCACCGGCTATCTAAGGGTGACCCGAAGACTGGGATCGCCCCGCCGTCTGAGGATGTCAAGAGGTTGTACGAACAACCACCTAATGACCTGAACAAGAAGGTTGCCCAGTTCCTGGCGAAAGCCAGGAAGCTAGCCGATTCCAGAGCCAGCCTGCTAGATAGCGACAACCCGGAGCTCAGGTTCATCATCATAGCTGCCTCCGATGACCTTCTGGCCAGCCTCGATCGGGTCGTCGCGGAGTACCAGGCCGAGAGTGAAGCGGCTATTGGCGGATTGGAGGTACTCGTCGTGGTCCTGCTGGGTTCGCTGTTACTGGTCTTGATCGCCGAGGCGTTTCTCATATTTAAGCCGATGGTCGACAAGATCAGTGAGCAGACCGCGCGCCTGGAAGAATCCTACGAGCGTTCGCAAGGAATCGCCGATACGCTACAGCGGGCCTTGATGCCCAAGAATGTCCCCCAGATAGATTCGATCGATTTTGCCTCAATCTATAGATCGGCCACCACGGAAGCGATGGTAGGGGGCGACTTCTTTGACTTCTTCCAAACGGAAGACGGCAATTGGGCTATCCTTCTTGGAGATGTCGCCGGCCATGGAATAGATACAGCGGCTGAAACGGCCAGGGTTAAGTTTCTCTTCAGGGACCGGGCTTCTGGAGGCGGGACGCCGACGGAGATCATCTCTCAACTCAACTTGGCCGTACTCGACCAGGGTGTCGAGCGATTCACGGCCATAACATATTTGAACTACGACGAGTCGAGATCGGTGTTGACCATGGTGGCGGGCGGAAATCCATACCCCTACCTTTCCCCAGCCGACGAGTTCGTCGAGATATCGGGGATCCCGGTCGGGATCGTGCCTGAGGCCGAGTACGAGGCCGTTGAGGTCGAGCTGAAGCCTGGAGACACCCTATTCATCTATTCTGACGGTTTGGTCGAAGCCCGCACTAAGAACGTGCTCTTTGGGTACGAGCGATTGCAAAAGAGTGTGGCCGCCGACCCTGACCGACCGCTTGAAGAGATCCTGCTGACCCTAGTCGAGACAGCCAAAGAATTCGCCGAGGGAAACTTGCAAGACGATATCTTGATCCTCGCGCTCAGACGAAAACCCTAGATCGGGTGGAGACCGGAAGTCGTTTTGACTGACGCTTAGCTGCCCGGCAAGATTGAACTGACGCTCGCTGGGTAAACAGCATGTATGAAAAACATCCTCCGCACGGCCCTGATCCTAGTTGCCATCGTCAGTCAGGCTGTATTGTTCGGAGTTTCTGCAAGCAACGCCGATACCGGCAACGGGCGCCCCGAGGCTTTCTTGACCAAGGGACCGCCGATCCCAGATGAATCCATGTACGCCCCGTGGGCTTCGACGCGCAGATCTAAAACACCCTCGTTCAGCATATCTTGGTGCGGCAACACCTCAGCGACCGTTGACTTCTATACTGTCAAATTCAGGATGGGTAACTCTGCCTGGTCCGACTTGATACCGCAGACAAATGACCTCTTCCATACTTTTGTCGGTTCACCGGGACGTACCTACTATTTTAGATCGCGGGCGACAAATGAAAATGGCACTATTCGCTGGTCGGGCCTCAAGCGCACGATCGTCCCATATGACGACAGACAACTGGTCTACAAGAAGTTCGGTTGGCGCGGTTCGGTCACTGACCCGGACACCTGGTTCTATCTAGGCACAGTGACGTATTCAAAGACCAAGGATCAGGCGATCGTCTATAAGTTTCAAGGCAAGACGGTCTCGCTGATCTCGACCAAGGGCCCGGACCGCTCCAAGACCAAGATATACATTGACGGCGTACATCGCAAGACGATCGACGCCTAC
>DAOUYN010000116.1 GCA_030666075.1 Actinomycetes bacterium
CCACTTCCAAGGCAGTTGGTTGAACCTGCGCGCGGCCAAGGAATTCTCGACGCTTTTGACGTTATGTAAAGACTTCATCGTCGATGAGTTCCAGTTGCAGATGGCCCGGGCTTATGGCGCCGATGCCGTCCTCCTCATCGCGGCGGCCCTGGACGACCTGGAGCTGAAACGGCTCTGTAAGGCATCGCATGCACTCGGTATGGAAGTCTTGACCGAAGCCACGAATGAAGCGGAGCTTACGCGCGTGCTGAGCAGCGGCAGCGATCTTATCGGCATCAACTGCCGCAACCTTCACACGCTGGAGATGGATTTTGAAGGGGCCCTGGAGCTGGCGTCGACGGTCAAGGACCGCCGACCGCTCATATTGGAAAGCGGCATTTCGACCCGGGCCGACGTAATCAAAGTCGAAGAGACGAAGATAGACGGCATCTTGGTCGGAACGGCCTTGATGGAGGCC
The DNA here is from genome assembly GCA_030666075.1 of Actinomycetes bacterium. GTDB lineage: Bacteria > Actinomycetota > Aquicultoria > CAJVYJ01 > JAUVQD01 > DAOUYN01. Next base: position 458 of record DAOUYN010000116.1, read on the forward strand.
GACGATCCCGCCGGGAAGATACGAGAACTGTTGGACATCGAAGGTCCGGAGTGGTAAACCCCGGAGTGTAGAAGAAAGGATCCGCCTGTGAAACCGACTAAGATTCAACTGAGTGAGAAGGACATCCCGACCAGCTGGTACAACATCATGGCCGACATCGATTTCCCGATGGAACCGCCGCTTCACCCCGGGACCAAAGAGCCGATCGGGCCCGAAGCTCTGGAACCGATCTTCCCGATGGCCCTGATCGGCCAAGAGGTCAGTCAAGAGCGCTGGATCGAGATACCAGAAGAGGTCCGCGATATTTACGCGCTCTATCGCCCGTCACCGCTTTTCCGGGCCCACCGCCTCGAAGCGGCCCTCGGCACGCCGGCGAAGATCTATTATAAGTACGAGGGCGTCAGCCCGGCCGGGAGCCATAAACCCAATACGGCTATCGCGCAGGCCTACTACAATAAGCAGGCCGGGATCAAGCGCATTGCGACCGAGACAGGCGCCGGCCAATGGGGCAGCGCCATCAGTCTGGCCTGCAACTACTTCGACATCGAATGCATGGTCTATATGGTCAAGGTCAGCTACGAGCAAAAACCCTACCGGCGCTCCTTGATGGAGATATGGGGCGCAAATGTCATACCGAGCCCCAGCGACCAGACCGAGTTCGGCCGCAAGGTCCTGGCAGAAGACCCTGAGTCTCTCGGCAGCCTGGGTATCGCTATCAGTGAGGCAATGGGAGACGCGGCCTCGCGCGAAGATACCAACTATGCCCTGGGCAGCGTTCTAAATCATGTCATGCTCCACCAAACGGTCATCGGTCTCGAAACGAAGAAGCAGATGGAGATAGCCGGAGACTACCCCGATGTCGTCATCGGTTGCTGTGGCGGCGGCAGTAATCTGGCCGGACTGTCCTTCCCGTTCCTAGCTGATAAGTTCGCCGGCAAGGACGTGCGTGTCGTGGCCGCCGAGCCGAAAGCCTGCCCGACCCTGACTGAGGGAAAGTGCGAATATGACTTCGGCGACACGGCCGGCATGACGCCGCTACTAAAGATGTATACGCTCGGCCACGAGTTCGTCCCGGCCGGGATCCACGCCGGCGGCCTACGATACCATGGTGACTCCCCCATAATTAGCGCTCTTTACGAGCACGACCTGATAGAAGCTGTCGCGGTCCATCAGAACCCGGTCTTCGAATCAGCGATACAATTTGCGCGCAGCGAAGGTATTGTCCCGGCGCCGGAGTCGGCGCACGCGGTCCGGGTGGCAATCGATGAAGCCCTGGAAGCGAAAAAGACCGGTGAGGCCAAGACTATCCTCTTCGGGTTGAGCGGCCACGGCCACTTCGATCTGGCCTCCTACGATGCCTACCTGGCCGGCAAACTGATCGACTACGACTACGCATCAGAGGAGAGTTAGAAGTTCTGGGCCATTCGGCCCCTGGCGCCTTAAGTACCCAGTTGTTATCTTAATCCCATGATAAAGATCAAGATCTGCGGCATCACCAACGCTGAGGACGCGCTGGGGGCGGTGGAGCTTGGGGCCGACGCCCTAGGCTTTATCTTCCACCCTCAGAGTCGTCGTTATGTGCTGCCGGAAAAAGCCAAAGGGATCATCGATCAGCTGCCGCCGTTTGTCTTTAAGGTGGGGGTCTTCGTCGATGAAGACCCCCAGGTTATCTTGAAGACGGTCAACGACTGCCGCCTGGACGGCATCCAGCTCCATGGCCAGGAATCGCCAGAGTTCTGCGCTAGATTCCGTCGCCGGGTCATCAAAGGGCTCCGGCCGCAACGCGAGGAAGAGGTCGCCAGGATCGCCGACTACAAAGTCGACGCCCTCCTCCTTGATAGCTATCACCCGGATATGATGGGCGGCACAGGTACGACCTTCGATTAGGAGTTGGCGGTGGCGGCTAAGATGTTCGGCATGCCCGTCATCCTCTCCGGGGGGCTCAACCCCGAGAATGTCGCCGAGGCTGTCCGCTTGGTCAAACCGTACGCCATCGATGTGGCCAGCGGTGTCGAGACCTTCGTGGGTAAGAAAGACCTCGATAAAGTCCGCGACTTTATCGAGCAGGCCCGCTGGGCTTCGGACTGAGCGCTTTACCCTTGCCCAATCGAGGCGGTTATGCCTAAATAGAGGGCGATTTCGCTCACGTTTTCACGCGCGTCACAATACACTTAGAGGGAGTTTAATGGCTGAAAAACCCGGGCATTTCGGCGAATTCGGCGGCCAATACGTGCCTGAAACATTGATGACGCCGCTTACGGAGCTGACGGCGGCATATGGCGCCTATAAGGACGACGCGAGCTTCCGTGACGAACTGGCGCACTATCTTAAAGACTACGTAGGCCGGCCCACACCGCTCTATCACGCTAAAAACCTATCGACCCACTACGGCGGACCGGCTATCTGGCTCAAACGAGAGGATCTCTGCCACACCGGCGCCCACAAGATCAATAATACGATCGGCCAAGTCCTCTTGGCCACCAAAATGGGGAAAAACCGTATCATCGCCGAGACAGGCGCCGGCCAGCACGGTGTCGCCACCGCAACGGCCGCGGCTCTCTTTGGATTGGAGTGCCGCGTCTACATGGGCGAAGAAGACATCGGCCGCCAATCCCTGAATGTCTTCAAAATGAAGCTCCTCGGAGCGGAAGTCATCCCGGTCACCAGCGGCAGTCGCACGCTCAAGGATGCGATGAACGAAGCGTTGCGCGATTGGGTGACGAATGTCCGCGATACGTTCTATGTCATCGGCTCCGTGGCCGGACCTCATCCCTATCCGACGATCGTGAGAGATTTTCAGGTCGTGATCGGGCGCGAGGCGAAGGCGCAGATCAACGAGGCATACGGCCAGGACCCGGACGCGGTCGTCGCCTGCGTCGGCGGCGGCAGTAATGCCATCGGTATCTTTTATCCGTGGCTGAATAGTCGAGTCAAGCTCTACGGGGTCGAGGCTGCCGGACACGGACTCGACAGCGGCGAACACGGCGCCGCTTTGGAAAAAGGGACAAAAGGCATTTTGCATGGGTCGCTCCAGTACCTGCTTCAAGATGCTTTCGGCCAGATACAGCCGGCGCATTCGATATCGGCCGGGCTCGATTATCCGGGCGTCGGGCCGGAGCATTGCTACTTCAAGGACGAGGGCCTGGTCGACTATGTTTCGGCCACCGATGACGAGGCTCTGGCCGCTTTCCAGCTCTTATCAAAAACCGAGGGTATCCAGCCGGCGCTGGAGAGCTCCCACGCTCTGGCCTACCTCGAAAAGCTCGCCCCCGAATTGGGCGAACACCAGGTGATCATCGTGAACGTCTCGGGCCGCGGAGACAAAGACATGCACGTCATCGCTGAAGAGCTGGGGTTAGAGATATGAGCCGCATATCGGCCCGGTTCGAGATCGACAAACAGCTCGTCCCCTATATCATGGGCGGCTGGCCCGATACAGAGACAAGTCGGCTGGTTTTTGAAGCGCTAATAGACGCGGGATGTGGGATCGTGGAAATAGGCATCCCTTACTCAGACCCTTTAGCCGACGGTCCGACTATACAAAAAGCGTCCGAAGCCGCGTTGGCCAACGGGGTGACGACCGATACCGTCCTTGAGATGATCGGAGAAGTCACCAAAAAGCGCGACGTCTCCCCCGTGTTGATGGTCTATTACAACCTGATATACCGCTATGGGCTGGAGCGGTTCGCCCAGGCAGCACAGCGCGCCGGCGTCGAAGGGGTCATAGTCCCCGACCTGACGGTCGAGGAAAGCGCGGACTGGAAGGCGGTAGCCGCCGAGCACGGTCTCGATACG
>DAOUYN010000030.1 GCA_030666075.1 Actinomycetes bacterium
GACAGCGACGCACCATGCGAACAGTGCCGCGAGGTCGGGCAGGACCTCTGCCCAGCCCGCCCCGTACGAATTGACATTGACGATCGCGCTGACCAAGCCGTACGACGGCAAGGCTCTCACCCATATCGACGCTGTTCCCGGGAAGAGAACCGCAAATGCCGGGATGGCCAGCGGGATGATAAAGAGCATGCTATAGAAGATCATACCGATGAAATCCTTGCCGGAGGACCCGGCTATCAGGCCGACCCCGGTCACCAGCACTGCCCCTAACAATATCGCGGTCAAGGTGATCAAAGGCGCCTGGGACAATGAACCGATCAACAACATCAAGAGCGCTGCCTCCGTAAAGGCCAGCAGCGTTCCGACGATCCCCTTGGCCATCAGAAAATCGCTGATCTTGGCCGGAGTCACCATGACGGCCGTGACTGTGCGGGCTTTGATCTCCGCGGCCACCAGCGTACCCAGCGCGAATGTTTCCATTATAAGGATCAGAAAAGCGTAGAGCGGGCGCATCCTTTCCCTTAGCGCCACTTGATCGCCGGCCCTATCTTCGCCCAGGACGATCAGGTCTTCATTGAGCGGGGTCACTGGTAGGTTACTCCCGCCCACAGTGAATGCCAGCTCTTTGACCATGCTCGACATGGCTTTGCGGATCTCGGGCGGCACATTCCCGTCAACGTAGACCTTGACGGTCGTCGGCTCCCCGGCCTGCATTGATATCAAGAAATCGGCGGGGAAATCAAGACCGATGTCGATCTTCGCGTCGCCCTCGCGCCGCCCATCTTTCAGGCCCAGACCCTTTTTCAGAGCCGCCGAAGATTTATATTTCTCGATTGCGAGGCCCGAATCATCATCTTGCGTCATTTGATCGAAAGCCGCATCAAGACCTGTCTGATGGACACCGATCGCCAGCGTCTCGTTGACATCGGCGGGCAGTAGCCAAAAAAGCGCCACGTAGGCCACTATGCCGACGCCGGTCATGATGGCAAAGAACCGGTCGCGGGTATATTCTTTTATGTCTTTGCGGACGATGGCTGAGATTATCGCAGCCCGGCCGACCCGCCGGCTCATGTGTGCAGCCCTCTCCCGGTCAGCTCAATAAAGATCGTCTCCAGGGTGGCCTCTTCGGTATGGATCGTCATCAACCCTTGCGCCCCGACAGCGGTCTTGAGGCGATCGCCGGCGCCGCTTTCGTCAAGCTCCACGACCTCTTCCCTCACCTGACCGTCCTCCTTGATGCGCATCCGGACCGAGCGTTTTCCGTGCGAGAGCTTAAGGTTGTCCGGCGTATCGAGGGCGACCATCTTGCCCTCATTTATGAATGCGACCCGGTCGGAAAGCTGGTCGGCCTCGACCATATCATGGGTCGTCAACAGGACGGCCGCCCCTCGCGCCGCTTCCGTCTTGATCAGGTCGCGGATGGCCAAGGCCGAAGCGGGATCCAGCCCGTCGGTCGGTTCGTCAAGAAAAAGTACTTTGGGTGTATTAATGAGCGTACGGGCGATCATCAGACGCTGGCGCATACCTTTTGAAAAGTCTTTCGGACGATCGTCGGCCCGATCGGCCAGATCGACGCGGCGCAATAGTTCTGTGGTATCCACGTTCTTTAAGCCGAACAAGTCGGCGAAAAAGGCGAGATTTTCACGGGCGGACATATTTAGATAAAGGTTCTTCTCCTCGAAGCAGACCCCGATCTCTCCTTGCACGGCCGTCCGCTCGCGGGTGATGTCTTGCCCTAGGATCTCTATACTCCCGGATTGCGGCGGCATCTGTCCGGTCAGCATCTTGATAGTCGTCGACTTCCCGGCCCCATTCGGGCCTAGAAACCCCAGGATCTCGCCGGGGGCGACCGAAAAGCTGATATCGTCGACCGCCTTCTGCTCCTTATAAGAGTAGCTGATGTTCTTGACGTCAATAGCCGGTCCGGTCATATCCGGTCCCTCCCCTTCTCTTCTTCCCAACCCCTTGCCAGCTCCACGAAAGCGGCGGCGAAGAACCCATGTACATCACGCATCTCTTCCAGCTCATGGATGGCTTTAGTGGACAAGCCCTCGATCTTCAATGCCCCGTCTGCCATCTCCTTGACCTGGGTCAAATGGCGCATCCGCCCCGCGATCATGTCACTCCAAACACCTTGCTTGATACGGAAGAAAGTCTCCCGCGAACCCCTGACATGAAAACGCTCGATGAAGCCGATCTGCCCCAGGACCCTGGTGGCCCCGCTGATAGCGCCCTTGCTGGCCCCGAGCGGCTCCCTTAGTTGACTGGTCGACAGGCCCGGCTCCGGCGCGATCAACAAAAGCGCCAAGACCCGGCCGTACATCCTGGTCGACCCGCTCTGAGCAAAATAAGCGCCGAAGTCCTCGATGAAGTTATGAGCATCATCCCCCAGGTCCGGCAAGGTCGCGCCTGCTTCGTCGTTATCCATGAGCATCGTTGTCCTTTTCCTTCATTACGTTCACTAACTACTGAACTTTATGAAGTGTAGCTCTCTTTTTGGAAGGACGCAAGCATTATGCAGGCATTAATATACTATTGGATCATTCAGGGTTTTGGGGCGCCTGGCCCCTATTCGGGGGCGCGCCAGGAGCTCATGAGGTCCAGGCCCAGACCGATCACGGCCATGATAACGCCTGAAATGAGTAGCCACCAGGTCTGACTGACGAGACCGGCGGAAAAAGAATCATAGATGCTTTCGACGATGATCTCCAGGTTGCCGCTGATGCCCGCCATGACCGGGCCGCGAAAGACTTTGACCAGGAGGATGCCGATGAGGCTGGCGATAGCCAGGGAGACCCCGGCCGTCCGCAACGCATATGAACGCCGCCCGATCCCTGCCGCCCAGATGATCCAGATCAAGATCCCTATAGCGGCCAGCCCGGCGATCGGCCCGAGCCAGATAAAAACGGTACCGAACGTGTTTATCGAGGGGACTTCGCCCTTCTTTAGCAAGACGACCTTGTCCGGCACGGCGCGCACGACTTTCTTGACCTCGGAGTCGAGCCCGGGTATCTCTTTGACAACGCTCTTAACAGGCCCCGTCACTGAAGATATATCGAGTCCCACGGCCTGCGGGTCAGACGAAGTCATCGCTTGATGTATCTGCTGGGCGAGCTCTTCTATCGCCGGCTTGATTATCTGGCTGTCTAAGAGCGAAGCCAGGGTGGATTCCAGAAAACCCTCAAAGACTTCCTTAGCGGCCGGAAAATCCTCGAAGGCAGTCTCGACGACCTCGTCGGCAATGGCTGTGCGGACCTTTTTGGTTCCGATGATCTCAACGGTCCGTTCGACGAACCGGTCTTCGTCAAAGATATCGCGCTGCATCCATAGCCCAAAATCGGCCAACAATAGCAAGACGGCGGCGGCGATGGACAACCAGATTGTAGCCCGTGGCGACATTCCATTCATGCGCACTGATATACCCGAGAGCCGAGGTTTTATACAGGCGGGACGAGTTTAACGGGCAGCGCGGGTGCGCTCGCCGGCGCGCAGAAGCTTCTTGCGCAAACGCAAGCTTTCGGGAGTGACCTCAAGAAGTTCGTCGTCTTCTAGGAAGTCGAGACTCTGCTCGAGAGTCAGGACGGTCGGCGGGGTCAGAACGATGCTGTCATCCGAGCCAAAAGCGCGTACATTGCTCAACTTCTTCTCTTTCGTGACATTGATGCCCAGATCGCTGTCTCGCGAATTGAGCCCGACGATCATCCCTTCATACACTTGGGTCTGCGGATTAATAAAAACCGTGCCGCGCCCCTGAGCGTTGTTGAGCCCGTAAGCAACGGCCTTGCCGCTCTCGGAAGAGAAAAGAGCGCCATTGCGCAACCGCGGCAGCATCGCGCCTTGTCGTTCGTATCTGAGAAAGAGCGAGTTCATCACGGCCGTGCCGCGCGAGAGCGTCAGCAGACGACTCCGTAGGCCGAGCAAACCCCGGGTGGCGATCTCAAATATCAGCCGGCTGGAACTATCATTATTATCATCTTGGGACAGCATGATGCCCTTTCGCTGCCCGACCTCGCTGATGACCGCGCCCGCATACTCGGCGCCGACATCTATCGTCAGCTCCTCGATGGGTTCGTGTACCTTGCCGTCTATCTCCTTAGTGATGACCAGAGGCTTGCCGACCTCGAGTTCGAACCCCTCACGCCGGAGTGTTTCAATAAAGACCGACAAGTGAAGCTCGCCGCGTCCTGAGATAACGAAGTCACCGGCCTCACCGGGGGCGAATCTTAGGGCCACATTCGTTTCCAACTCTTTCATGATCCGGGCGCGGATCTGGCGGCTGGTCACAAACTGACCCTCACGACCGGCGAAAGGCGAGGTATTGGCGGACAGCGAGATCTTCAACGTCGGTTCTTCGATGCTGATGGTCGGCAGGGCCTCAGGAGCCGCCGGATCAGCCAGCGTCTCCCCTATCTCGGCCTCCCCCGCTCCGGTCAACGAAACGATATCGCCGGCCACAGCCTCATCGGTTTCGACCCTTTTAAGACCTTGACTGACATAGACCCTATCGACTCTGGCGGTCTCGGTAGTACCGTCCTTTTTCATCAAGGTCACCGCTGTTCCGGGACCGATCTTCCCGCGCTTGATCCGGCCGACGGCGTGCTTGCCTTGAAAATCGTCTCGAGTCAATGATGTCACCAACATCTGAAACGGGGCGCTCACATCGGCTTCAGGCGGCGGAACGTGCTCCACTATCCCTTCGAAGAGAGGGGTAAGGTCGGCCGCCTCCCCGAAGTCGGCGGGCGGTTCGCTCCACGCCTTGCCTTCGCGGCTGACTGCGTAATATATCGGAAACTCCAGTTGCTCGACGTCGGTGGCCAAATCGAGAAATAGTTCATGAGTCATCTCGATGACCTCGGTTACCCGGGACGCCGGCTTGTCTATTTTATTTATGACGACGATCGGCTTCAGACCGATCTCCAGAGCCTTTTTCAGAACGAATTTGGTCTGTGGCATCGGCCCTTCCTGGGCATCTACAACCAGGATGGCGCCGTCGGCCATGTTCAGTGTCCGCTCGACCTCGCCGCCGAAGTCGGCGTGCCCCGGCGTGTCGATGATGTTTATCTTAGTGCCCTTAAAGTTGACGGCCGTGTTCTTAGCGAGGATGGTGATGCCCCGCTCTTTCTCCTGGTCATTAGAGTCCATCAATAGCGTTTGCGTAAACGCGGCCTCGTTCTGCCGGAAGGTGTTGGCCTGCTTTAAAAGCCCATCGACCAATGTGGTCTTGCCGTGATCGACGTGGGCGATAATAGCGACATTCCTAAAATCCATATTCTTTGCCTGTCTCTTTCTCGTAAATACTGCTTACGGGTTCTTCGGTATTGAGCGGGGCAAATGCCCGGAAAAGAGCCCGGTACTTCATAGCACACGAGCTGCTGCTTGTCTACTAATTCCCCATCGCGCGGACAACCCAATCGCACCAAAAAGCTCTTGACCCCTACGTAACGTTAGGGTTTAGGATGGATCGAGGAGGGTGTGAAGATGGCTTACACAATTAAGAAAATCGCTGATATTGCCGGGGTGAGCGTGAGAACTCTCCATCACTATCACCAGGTGGGGCTAGTTGAACCGGACGACGCGTCGCCGGCGGGCTACCGCCTCTACACCGAGACCGATCTTGAGCGACTCCAACAAGTACTGTTCTTTAGAGAGCTGGGCTTCTCTCTGACGGAAATAAAAAGCATCCTCGATAGCCCCGACTATGATCGATCCGACGCGCTGAGATCACACGGCCAGCTATTGAGAGAGAAGCGCCGGCGCTTGGATGAGCTATTAATCCTGATCGATAAGGCCCTGGAATCGACAGAAAGGAACCAAAGCATGGGAAAAGACGAGATGTTTGAGGGCTTCGACGAGACAAAGCTGGAAGAGTATAGAAAGGAGGTGCGGGAAAAATACGACCCCAAGATCGTAGCGGAATCAGAAAAGCGCACGGGGTCCTATTCGAAAGAGGATTGGCAAGCCGTCAAGGACGAAGCCAGCGAGATCACCGAGCGTATCGCATCGACCATGGAGCTTGGCGCGGCTGACCCAAAGACGCAGGCGGCCGTGGGGCAATTCTATAAGCACATCAACGATCGGTTCTACACCTGTACGCCGGAGGTATTTAGAGGTCTGGGCGAGATGTACGTCCAGGACCAGCGCTTCACGGCTTTTTACGAGCAGATCAAACCCGGACTCGCCCGGTTCATGCTCGAAGCCATGCGGATCTACGCCGACTCAATCGCCTGAGTCCACCGGGACCGCGGCCGGCCGAAGCTCTTAAATGAACCCCGTGACCCGGGCGATAGCAAGCGACTCCACGGCCGAGAACGAGCGCCGGGTGGCGCAAAAAGAGTCTCTCGTGAGCCCGCTGAACTGGTTTTTGTAGTAGCTCATGCCTTTGAAGTTGTATAGGCAGTTGCCGTATTGATAGAGCAGCTTGAGCCCGAGGAAAGTCAAAGCGTCATGGCGCAACCCCGAACTCTGCGGCGCCGACGGCGACAGCCCCAATGACAGGAGCTCCTTGCCCTCCGCCTTAAAGACATCCATCGCCGTTAAAAGAATATAGGCCGCGTGACCCATCGAAGAGCCGGGGCGGGCCCGCATGACACTCGGACAGTAGCCTGCGACCTCTCCGTCGGCAAAGATCGGATCGAAAAAGATGAATCCTTGAAGGTTTTGGTCGGCGTCTATCGAATAGAACTTCCGCACGAACGGCTCGTCGTGGTAGACAGGTCTGCGGATCAAGAACCGGAGCTGGCGCTTGACCTTCTTGGTGGCCAGCCATTCGGCCGTGACCGCATTGAGCTCGGCCGCGCCGATGCCGAATCTATCAGCCAGGTCCGCTCGGTCGAGCTCTATGACCTCTGCCACCTCGCGACCCCGTCGCACCGATGCCCGCAGACGGCTCTTGCCGGCGTCCCCTTCCAGGCTGTAATCCTGGACCGGCAGGAAAGTCTCGACCCCGAAACGGGTCACCTTATAGCCGAAATCGTCATGAAGCATGTTCGCGGTTTCCCTATCGACCTGCACGAAGGCCGGATCGTCAAGGTCAGTTATGGCGCCCTGCACAAAATCAGCCATCTCTTCCGGCGGGCAGATGGGGTTCCCGAGGATGAAGTTATGCTTCAGATGCGAACCGTAAGCGGCGTACCCCAAACCCGGCTCAACCCGATGATTGAGATCGCTTTGGAGCGTCGAATAGGCTATCGACTGCGAACCATGCCGCTTTAGGAGTTCGATGAGGCCGTTAAATTTACTTGGGGTCATATCGTCAAATCTTTGTCAGTCACTCGCTCCATAATAATACATGTTGCCCAAAACGGTCGAGCCTGATGGGTGCAGACGGCTAGCCCCGGGCTGAAATCAGAAACAACGAAGCGGCCAAGACCCAGATCATTAGTGACAGGAAGATCGCCCACTCCAGGATCGTGATCAACCAGTACTTTGGCCTGGTGATCTTGCTGGGATCGAGGGTCCACTGCCGCTTAGGGTCAAGCGCCCGCGGGAGATATAGAAATGCCGCAAAACTGGCTGCCGTGACCAATGACGGCAGCAGTAGCCACTCAGGCAACCCGGCGTCTCGATCAAAAAGGATCAGGGCCGAGAAGAAGAGGATCGAGGCCAAACCCGTGTAAAAGAAAGACAGGGCGGCCGGAATGTGGCGCTTGAGGTTATTCATTGGCAAGATGCCGACCATAGCGCACGAAAGTCAGGACAAAGCCCCGAAAGCCGCGCCGAGGCCGCCGAGCACATTATCTAAGATCAGCCCGAGTCCGACCATAAATAGGAATAAGCTGAATCCGCCCACTTCTCACCCCCGCCTCTCGATACTGATCTTAGAACTTCCTTTACGTTTTCGTAGGATCACTGACCCGGCCCATGAACACTATGCTCGTTTAGGCTCTGTGTCTGATTAAAAAGATAAACGGGTGGTCCGCCCTAAATCCCTTGGTT
>DAOUYN010000124.1 GCA_030666075.1 Actinomycetes bacterium
ACCGGTTTCTCACAAGTTTTCTCCGGACCGCCACTGCTTTTCGTACCCTGATGGCAAGCCCGCTAAACAGAACAGGCCCCGCTGGCAGCGGGGCCTGATTTGATCTTCAGTTCAGTTACTTGACTTCGACGCTCGCGCCGGCCTCTTCGAGAGTGGCCTTAGCTTTTTCAGCATCTTCCTTGCTGGCGCCTTCAACCACGGGCTTCGGCGCCTCGTCAACGAGAGCCTTGGCTTCTTTGAGACCAAGAGACGTCAGCGCGCGGACAGCCTTGATCACTTGGATCTTCTTGTCTCCGGAGCTCGTGAGGACGACATCAAACGCGGTTTGCTCCTCGACCTCTGCTCCAGCCTCGGCTCCTCCACCGGCTGCGGCGACCGCGACCGGCGCAGCTGCGCTAACCCCGAACTCCTCCTCGAGGGCTTTGACCAGATCCGCTACTTCCATAACAGACATGCTCTTGATAACCTCGATAAACTCTTCTTTTGTCATTTTGTCTGGCATTTCTACTCCTTATCTTCTGCTTTCAGCTATTACTGACTATTTCTTTTGCTCGGCTACCTGGCTCAAAGCTGCCGCCAGTCCACGAGTCGGACCATTGAGGACATTCGCCAACCCGGCCAGCGGGGCCTGCAAGATACCGGCAAGCTTGCCCAACAGGATCTCGCGTGAAGGCAATTTCGCCAGCGCCTTGATGGTTGCCTCATCGATTATGCTGCCTTCCAGCAAGCCGCCCTTGATGCCAAGGGACTTGTTCTCCTTAGCAAAGGCCGCCAAGACCTTGGCCGGCGCGACCGGATCTTCCTGGCTCAGAGCCAGGGCCGTTGGGCCGGTCAGGAAATCATTGAGCCCCTCTATGTCAAGCTTGTCAACCGCTCTCTTGATAAGCGTGTTTTTATAGACCTTGTACTCGACGCCCTGTTGTCGAAGTTCATTCCGGAGCGCCGCCATTTCCGGGACCGTCAGGCCACGATAGTCCGTGATGATCGTGGTCTGAGCCTCGCGGAGCTTTTCCTCGACTTCTTTAACAACTGCTTCTTTTTCCGCTTTGTTCATCGTACTCCTTTCAAAAAAAATACCTCTGCCGAAAACAGCAGAGGACTACTCAAAACTGAGTACCTCGGCAGGACATTAAGCCCGTTCGGACCCCTGCTGTCTTAGGTAGCTATTTATTGCTGCGCAGACTCTAACAAAAATGCCGGCGCGCTGTCAACGCACAGGGCCGCTAGCTTGCGGCCTCGTCTTCCAGCAGATCCCGAACCTTCGCAGGATCGACCCCGATACCCGGACCCATCGTCGTACTGACTGAAATCGTTTTCATGTAAGCGCCCTTCGCGGATGACGGTCGGGCCCTGACGATCTCCCCTATGAGAGTCTCATAATTCTCGATCAGCTGCCGCGCTTCAAACGAAGCTTTTCCGATGATCAGGTGCATGATCGCGAATTTGTCGACCCGATACTCCACCTTGCCACCCTTGGCGTCACTGACGGCCTTGCCGACATCGAACGTGACCGTACCGGTTTTCGGATTGGGCATCAGGCCCCGCGGTCCGAGTACCTTTCCAAGTTTGCCGACCTTCCCCATTAAGTCCGGTGTCGCCACAGCGACATCAAAGTCCAGCCACCCGCCTTCGACCTTGGCGACCAGATCATCGGCGCCGACCTCATCGGCTCCAGCCTCTTTAGCTTCAGTCGCTTTGTCGCCTTGCGCAAAAACCACGACTTTCATGGTTTTACCCGTTCCATGAGGCAAAACTACTGTGCCTCGGACTTGCTGGTCGGCTTGGCGCGGATCGACACCTAGACGTATGTGCACCTCGACGGTTTCATCAAAATTGCCGCTGGCCAGCTCTTTTGCTAGGGTCAGGGCATCTTTCGGGGCGTACAGGCGCTCTTGATCTACCTTTTCGAGCGCGGCCTTTCTTTTCTTTCCGATCGGCATAGTAGTTCCTCCCGTGGTCCAAGCGGCCGGTCAGGCCTTCCACTCATGAAGCCGGCGTCGCCGACTAACTTCTTTACTCTACGTCAACACCCATGCTACGGGCGGTCCCGGCAATGATCTTTGATGCCGCATCCAAGTCGTTAGCATTGAGGTCTTGCATCTTCTGCTCGGCGATCTCCCTTACCTGCGCGGCGGTCACTTTAGCGACCTTATCGCGATGAGGCTCACCGGAGCCCTTTTCAATCCCGGCAGCTTGTTTGATCAACACGGCCGCCGGCGGCGTCTTCGTAATAAAAGTAAACGAACGGTCCTCGTAGACCGAGATCTCAACCGGGACGATCGTCCCCGTCTGAGCTTGCGTTTGCGCATTGTACGCTTTGCAAAACTCCATAATATTAACGCCGTGCTGCCCAAGGGCCGGCCCGACGGGCGGCGCCGGATTGGCTTGCCCAGCCGCTATCTGTAACTTTATGAGCGCCATCACTTTTTTTGCCATTGTATAACTCCTTGCTAAAACCCGTGCCCTAGAGCTTTGCTACCTGATTGAAGGTCAGCTCGACAGGCGTCTCTCTTCCGAAGATAGAAACAAGCACTTTCAGCTTGCTCTGGTCGATATTTATCTCTGATATGGTGCCGGTAAAATCGGCCAACGGGCCGTTGATGACCTTGACGGTCTGGCCCTCTGTGAACTCGCTTTTACGCTTCGGCTTATCGGTCGCGGCGCGGTTCAGTATCTTATCGACCTCGCCCGGCGACAGGGCCGTCGGCCTGGTGTTCGAGCCGACAAAACCGGTAACACCAGGCGTGTTGCGAACAACGTACCATGAATCGTCATCAAGCTCCATCTGGACCAGGATGTATCCCGGAAAGACCTTGCGCTCGACAGTAACCTTCTTACCGCCCTTGACCTCCATCACTTCTTCCGTCGGGATGACGACCTGGAAGATCTTATCCTCCATGTCCATCGAAGTGATGCGATGCTCAAGGTTCGTCCTGACCTTGTTCTCGTACCCCGAATAAGTATGAATTACAAACCAGCGCTTTAACAACGGACCGTGCTCCTTCTAATTAAGTTCTTACTGGATGACCAGACCGACTATACTCGAGAAGATGTAGTCGAGCACACCGATGAAGACTGTAAAAAACACCAAAGTGGTCAAAACTACTACCGTCTGCGATCCGATCTCCGGACGAGTCGGCCAGATGACCTTGCGAAACTCGTTACGGACATCGCGAAAATACTTCTGAATCGACTCGAGGCGCCCGAGGCTCTTCTTATCTTTTTTTGGAGCTGTCAAACCAGTACTTCCTTCTTACCCATCGGTACCCTCTCGGGCACCTAGCGACCCTCGTGAGTCCTTAAAACAGCAAAACCCCTGACGGGGCCGCGGCCTCTTCCCTCATCGATCTTGCCTGCAGGCCTGGAGGGACTCGAACCCCCAACACCCGGTTTTGGAGACCGGTGCTCTAGCCAATTGGAGCTACAGGCCTATACGATCAACATGATCAAGATCGAAACCGTGCTTTTCAGTGCGTCTCGCTTGATCCGGCAAAAGTATATCTAGCGGGTTTCCCTGTGTAAAGTATGCCGGCCGCACCATTGGCAGTACTTCTTCATTTCTACCCTGTCAGGATCGTTCCTTTTATTCTTATTTGTCGTGTAGTTTCGACGCTTGCACTCCGTACAGGCCATCGTGACCGTTACGCGCACATTGTCTCCTTCCGGGGCGCCCGATGAGGGCTGCCACTTCCGTCAGTTGGCACAAATATTGAGTCTATCCCGAGCCCACCTGACTGTCAACCGCCTATCGACTATTCGATTATTTCCGTGATCCGCCCGGCGCCGACCGTACGGCCACCTTCGCGGACAGAGAAGCGTTGCCCCTCTTCCATTGCTATCGGGGTAATGAGTTCGATAGTCATGTCTGTTCTGTCGCCGGGCATTACCATCTCGACACCGTCAGGAAGTGTGGCGACACCGGTAACGTCGGTTGTCTTGAAGTAGAACTGCGGCCGATAGCCATTGAAGAACGGGGTATGGCGACCGCCTTCTTCTTTTGAAAGAACATAGACTTGCGACTTAAAATTGGTGTGCGGAGTAATCGAACCCGGCACGGCCAATAC
>DAOUYN010000176.1 GCA_030666075.1 Actinomycetes bacterium
AAACGTGCCTATTTTGGGAATACAGGGAGGCGTGAAGAAGGTTCTTTTGATATTCGGGACCCGGCCCGAGGCCATAAAGCTGGCCCCGGTCGTCCAGGCGTGCCGCGCGCATCCGGGATTGGACGTGGAAGTCCTGGTGACAGCGCAGCACAAGGAGATGCTCTATCAGGTCCTAGAGTTATTCGATATCAAGCCTGACCGCGACCTCGACATCATGAGTGAGCGGCAGACGCTGTCGGGTCTCAGCGCCAAACTACTCGAGCGGCTCCAGACGGCCCTCGATGAGATCAGGCCGGACATCGTAATCGTTCAAGGGGACACGACTACGACTTTCATCGGGGCGCTGTCGGCATTCTATGCTCAGGTGCCGGTGGCCCACGTCGAAGCCGGATTGCGAAGCGGCGACAAGTCTCATCCGTTCCCCGAGGAACTGAACCGGACGATGACGAGCAATCTGACCGACATTCACTTTGCTCCGACCGAGAGCGCGCGGCACAACCTGCTGGCGGAGAGGGTCGACGATCGGCGGATTCATGTTGTCGGCAACACTGTCATCGACAGCCTCAAATATATCTTGCGGGCGGGGCCACCCAAGATCGAAGCTCGCGAACCGTTCATCTTGGTCACTGCCCATCGGCGGGAGAACTGGGGCCGGCCGATAGAGAATCTCTGCCATGCGGTGAGGGCGGTAGTAAAAAGGCGTCCCGATATCAACTTCATCTTCTCGGTCCACAAGAATCCCGCGGCCCGGGAGCCGGTTGAGCGTCTGCTGTCGTCCGTGCCGGCCGTCAGTTTGGTCGAGGCACCGGACTATCATGAGTTTGTACATCTCATGGACCGTTCGCGCTTTGTCCTATCCGATTCCGGCGGGGTCCAGGAGGAGGCGCCGGCTTTAGGCAAGCCGGTCCTCGTCTTTCGCCGGACGACAGAGCGCCCCGAAGGGGTCGAAGCCGGAGCGGTCAAATTGATCGGCGACGAACGCGCCGCCATCGAGTCCTCAGTGATTGCCCTGCTCGAGGGCGGGGTTGAGTACGCGCGAATGTCGCAGGCCCGGGATCTCTACGGCGACGGCCGCGCTTCCGAGCGGATAGCTAATATGGTCGCCAACGGGGGCGAGCTTGGCCCCTAAGAGGCCTCGGCGACGATGATCAGTCGATATGTCGCCCGAAATGGCGGGTCACAGGAGAGCAGAGTCAATCTCGTTTTCTTCTTTGGCTGGTTGAGCACGCTCCGGTCATCGGGGCTGACGCGAAATTTCTTCTTCACCTTGTAGACCATCCGGCCGGAGCCGTTCTTGAAGATGATCTTGTCGCCGATCTTCAGCTCATCGAGGCGGCGGAAGGGAAAACCATAGCTTGTCCGATGTCCGGCGATGACGGCATTTCCGATCCGACCCGGATATTGCATATCTTTTATCAGCCCGGGTCCGCGGCGGAGCATCTCCGGGCCGGCTCCGTATAGGATTACCTGTTCGACCCCGATCTTCGGTATGGTCAGGAGCCCTAATTGGTCGCGATCGGGACCGCGCTTATTGATCGCCAGTTGCCGGACGCCCTGGTCGTCGCGCTCAGCACTCTTATTCTTTCGTTTCTTGCTTTTTGAGCCATGTTTTTTGGGGTCGGTTTTACCGTTCTTGCCCTGGCTGTCGTCGATGCCGTCCCAGGTAGACTTCATCCGTTCCTGGGAGACTCTAGCCGAGACCTCTATATATCCAAGGACACCGAAGCCGACCAGACTGAGCGCAAAAGCGACTGCTGTAAGTTTCTTCAGCATAATGAGTGGGTCTTTTCCCGTTTTTGCGCGGAAGAATCAGGAGACTTGGGGGCGCTCGATCTGTCGCCGGGGCGAGAGGCGCAAGCGCGCCAGCAGGAGCACGGCTACCACCGCTCCATACGTCAGCGGCTCACCATAGTCTTGCTTAGCCGCCCAGGTGAAGTGGACTATGACCAGAACGCCGCTTAGATATACGAGTCGATGCAGCCGTTTCCAGTTGCGCCCCAGACGCCTCTTCCAGCCGTTGGTCGAGGTGATCGCCAGCGGCAATAGCGTCATGAAGGCGATGAAGCCGACGAGCGCGAAAGGTTTATGGATAATGCCGTCGACGATCCGCTCTAGATTGAACCCATAGTCCAGCCCGACGAACGTAAGGAAGTGCAGCGAGGCATAGACAAAAGCGTAGACCCCTAAGGCGCGCCTGACTCTGATCCCCTGGCGCAGACCGAAGAACCGATTTAGCGGGGTCACCGCTAGGGAGAGCATCAGCAGCACCAGGGCGTCCCGGCCGGTCCGGAAAGTGATCTCGCGGATCGGTTCGAAACCGAGCCGTCCCGTGAATGCGTCGAAGATCAGGGCCGCCAGCGGGACCAGCGCGGCCAAGTGGACAGCGATCTTGAAGTAGTCGAAGCGGCCCCGGCGCATCAGTAGAACCGCTCTAGGTCCATCCCTTTGTAGAGCCTGGTGATCTGGTCGTCGTAGCCGTTGAAGGAGAGAGTCTTGCGCCGTCGCACCTCTCCGATCCGGCGCTCCGTCGATTGCGTCCAGCGCTTGTGCGCTACGTCTGGATTGACGTTGGCAAAGAAGCCGTATTGGTCGGGGGCCGCCCGCATCCAAAGGGATGTGGGCATCTCCTCGACCAGGTCGATGCGGACGATTGATTTGATCGACTTATAGCCGTACTTCCAGGGCACGACCAGGCGGACAGGGGCGCCGCTTTGGGGCAACAGCGGTTTGCCGTAAAGCCCCGTGGCCAAAAGGGTCAGGCTGTGGGTCGCTTCATCCAGGCGCAGTCCCTCGACGTATGGCCAACTGTAGGCCGTACTCTTTTGGCCCGGGAGCCGCTCGGGGTCGTATATGGATGTGAGCATGACGTACTTGGCTTTGGCGAGCGGCTCGACTTCTTTTATGAGCGAGCCTAAGGGGAAACCGAGCCACGGGATGACCATCGACCATCCCTCGACGCACCGCATCCGGTAGATGCGCTCCTCCTCCCCGAACTTGCGGCGCAAGTCGTCAAGGTCGAATGTCTTGGGCTTTTGGACCAGGCCGCCGACTTTTACGGCCCAGGGCTCAGTCTTGAAGCCCGCCGCCATAGCCG
>DAOUYN010000175.1 GCA_030666075.1 Actinomycetes bacterium
AATATATCGAGTACGCCAGTACGCGTTAACGGCGGCTCCTCGGTATTGGGTCGATGTTGGCGGGCTTCCGCGCCGGGCCGCCTGCCCGTTTCTATTGGCTTGACGACCGGCGGTCTGCTCCCGCCCTGTGCCCCATGCCCACGTCTGGCCTGTTTGCCGGAAGCACCGCCAGAGGAATCATTCTCCCGCCGCGGTCGGCCATGAGGTCTGGATGGTGCGCGAGAGGGCGAGCCGGGTCGCGGCTGCTCCTGCGATCGACCCTGCGATCGCCCCTGTGACCGTCCCCGAGCCTGGCCCTGAGACCGGCCTTGTTGCGATTGCGCCGGCTGCTGAGAGCGGCTTTCTGAGCCGACTCCCGCCGCCACGCGCTCTTCCTTGTTGTTCTCCTGACGCTTACCTTCCTGCCCGTTAGCGCCGTCGGTGGAGGCGGGCGGGCTCGACGCCGCCGGAGCCTTTCCCCCTCGAGCGATGATCGCTTCGATCAGCTCCTGTTTCTTAACCCCAGTGACGCGCTTGAGGCCTAGATCAGCGGCGATCGGCTTCAGCTCGATCAGGGTCTTCCCTTCTAAATCAGACCGTTCCAATTGAACACCTTTCTTCAGATCTTTCCATAATGACCGGCCCTAAGCTTTCGGGGCCGTTTCCATATCGTTCACGCCGTCGGCGACTAGTTGAGCCTGAAGCGTGGCCCAATCGGCCAAAAAGCGCTCCATGCCCACGTCGGTGAGCGGGTGTTTTACCATTTGTTCTATAACCTTGAACGGCACCGTGGCAATACTGGCGCCGATCTGGGCCGCTTGGACGACATGCTCCGGACTCCGGATGCTGGCGGCGATGATCTCGGTCGAAAAATCATAGTTACGAAAAGTCTCGACCATCTCCGAGAGGCGCTCAAGCCCGTCTGTGCCGATATCATCGAGGCGTCCCAGGAATGGGCTGACAAAGGCCGCCCCCGCTCGGGCCGCGAGAATCGCTTGATTGACTGAGAAAACCAGGGTCATGTTGACGTGAATGCCTTCTTCTTTAAGAGTCTTGGTTGCCGCCAGCCCCTCGAGAC
The DNA here is from genome assembly GCA_030666075.1 of Actinomycetes bacterium. Classification (GTDB taxonomy): domain Bacteria; phylum Actinomycetota; class Aquicultoria; order CAJVYJ01; family JAUVQD01; genus DAOUYN01. The sequence goes on from DAOUYN010000175.1 coordinate 1,058, forward strand.
AAACCGGGATTTTTATAACGACATTGTCGGAGATTCGAACGAGTTCATGAGCTTCCGAGACCATCTCGTCTCTGGCGGTCCCGATGACTTCGGCGCTGACGGGACCATCAACCAAGGCGCTGATATCTTTGATGTTCGTCTTGAAGTCGCGGCCCTCTTTGGCGGCCAGGGTCGGATTGGTGGTGACACCGCTAAGTATGCCCCATGAGGCGGCCTCCTTAACCTCGGTGACATTGGCACTGTCGAGAAAAATCTTCATCGTCGTTCCTCTCCTGTCAATTCCGGGATGGCGTCGTGCGCGGACGGCTCAGCCGTATGGGCGGAGATCAAAGCAATGATCTGCTCGAGCACGATCGAAACAGTTGTATCAAGGTTCTGGCTGTCGACGACAGGTACACCGATCTCCTGCGCCCGCCTTACAATAAAGTTACCTATCTTACGGATATTGTCGAAATTGGCCCGATATCGCTGGAACGGGCGGGTCCCCTCGGTCTCCAGCTCGCGAATGTAAAAGTGGCTCCGATGCAAGTCCTCATCGGCTACGGTTATTATCATCGGAATGATCAAAGCGTCATCATTGAACTCTGAGAAATCGACAAAACCTGGCACCAGATGGACGCCCTCGATGATCTGGTTAGTCGATTCCTTGATGGACCTTTCGATCATCGCCCGCACTCCCACGGAAACAGCGGCCGTCTGGACGCTAAAACCGGCGACCACCGGGTCCCCATTCTCCGCCAACGGGCCCGGCATGTCTTCCCAGGCGTCAAAGGACGATTTATAGAGAGCCGGCATCAGTTCCTCGGAGAAGATGGCCCGCATGACTTCACGGATGGCATCTGTAGAGATGAACCGATTGATGCCAAGCCGGTGGGCTATCTCGCCCGCGACTGTCGACTTCCCGACGCCGGTCGTGCCGCCCATCAATATTATCAACGGCTTGTCGAGTTTGGACAAACTCTGCCATTGGCGGAACTTTTCCGCGTACGCCGCTCCGAAGCTGTTTTCGAGAGTCTGCAGAGTGACTCGGCGCAACTCTTTGACGCTGACTGTCTGTTTTCGCGTCGCCCGCAAGTGGTCTTCGATCTTCTTGGCCACTTCATAAGCCTCATACGGCATCAAGCCGGTGGCCATGATAGACGACGCCATCAAACCCTTAGAATAGGGCAGGCCATGCTTCTCATCTTTGATCAGGATCGGGTGTCTCTCCTGCGGGCGCTTTTTAGCCATCGCCGCCTCCCGCGAAACTGTCGATGGCCCGACCGGCCAAGTCCACCAGGGACCGGGCCAAGTCTTGGCCGTCCGTGGTCAGGGGCACATTGTCGCAATAGACTACCTTTTTGCCCAGGTCGAGGCTGACGGCCGTAGCCACATCGACGGCCGCGGCCTTCAGCTCAGTCACCATCACGTCGAACTCCTCAGTGCAACCTTCCAGATCAGCCCGGAGCAGCGGTCGATTCGAGAGGTGGTGCGACAGGCCCACAACGCGGGCGCCTGCCTCGGTTTCAAGGTATTCCTTGAGCATCGGGCCGGCCGACTCCGGGGCGGTCGTAGCGAAGAAGACGCTGCGCCCAGAGATGTCTTCGAGCGGAACGGGCCTAAAAACTGTCGTGATGACCTCGATGCCCGGCTTTATTTCTTGTATACCGTCGAGTACGCGAGACATCTCCTTTTCGCTAACGCTTTCTTCGCAATTAGTCAGGATGACGAGGTCGCTCAGGAGGATCCGGAGCGGCCCCAAATAGCCGATGATGTACTCGAGAGGCTGATTCATTCCGGCCACGGTCACTCTTTTATCCGTCCGGATCGGCGGCATAGCCGCGCCGCTCCCCTCGAAAACGAGAAAATCGACATCTAGTTGATTGGCCACTTTTGCTCCGGCCGGGACCGTCGAGATGAACGGCTCGCCGGCCAACCCGCCGCCGCACCGCCGACAACCTACCGTGGGGATCCGGCTCATCAGCGCGTCTTCAAAATGATCGGAAGCGGCATGGCGCCCCTGTTTTGCTTGCTCGTATAAATACTCGGCATCCAACTTTATTTCATCCCCATGGATGACCTCCGGCTCAGCCGGGCCGCCGCGCCCCAT
>DAOUYN010000028.1 GCA_030666075.1 Actinomycetes bacterium
TCCATCTCCTGTCTGCCGGTGGGAATATTCATGTTATAGCCGGGGCTCTCGTCATTGATAGCGGTCTTCACGTCGATCTCAATACCGCCGAGGGCATCGACCAGCTCCTTGAACCCCTCGAAATCGATCTCGACAAAACTATCGATGTCCGCGCCCAAGAATTCCTCAGTGGTGCGAATGGCCAGATCCGCTTCTCCGTAAGCGTAGGCGGCGTTTATCTTGTCCTGCCCCCGCCCCGGAATAATGACCCGCGTATCCCGGGGGATAGATACCATATAGACGCGCCGATCGACAAAATTGATGCTCATGAAGATGAGCGTGTCGCTGCGCGCCCCGGTCTCGCCGCGGGCGTCGCTGCCGATCAATAGAAGGTTTAGGGGTTCGCCAGGCTCTTTTCCCTTGAACGAGAGTTGACGGCGGATGCGGTCGATCATCGCTTCCTGCGGATCGTCGGGAGCGGTATCGAACATCATGTTCATGACAACCAACCGTCCGACAATAGCCGCAAGAAGTAGAAAAACCAGCCAAAAGCGGGTCCTCCTCGGTCTGCGTCTATGTTTTTCGCTTCTCGGCTCCAACTGGTTCCCAGGGCGCCCTGAACATACGGGCGACCGCCCTTATTCTTCCCGAACGCTCGGGTTTTAGTCAGACCAGGGAGACGAACCGGGGCTAGTCAGTGACACCTTCGGCGAAGAACCAGCGCTTTGAAGGAGAGACCGCCCCTGCGGTCACGTGGGCGCCGCTTCTACCATCGATAGCAGCGTTGAAATAGGTGATGCGCTCGGCGGCGATCGGGGAACTCGATATGACCCGTATGGCCACGGACCGGTCCGGTCCGGCCTCAGAGGAGGCCCCGATAAGGAAAGTGCCGCGCGAGTTAGGGGCGATGCTGTGAGTGGTCGTCTTGACCGGCCCGGACCCCTCAGGGAGGTATTCGATGGTCAGATCGGCCCGGCGGCGCTCAGGATTAAGGACGGTCAGGAATCCCTCATAGCCGCCGGTCGTGTAGCCGCCGGCAAAATAGCGCTCGCGACTGAGATGAGGCGAACCCACGGCGCTATGGACGCCGACCTTGTCCGGCGTCTTAAAATAGACTGTCCGGGCCGCCACTACCGGACTGTCGGCGATGACCCTGATGCCAAAGGTGCGCCCGGAGACCCATCTATTCAAGAGGATCGAGCGGCGATAGCGGGGGGCGATAGTCACCTGCCGCTTGAACTGGTCGCCGTTGGCTTTGCTCAGCCAGACCGTCGCCTTCGTGGCCACATTGCGGGGATTGAATATCTGCAGCCGGGTCTGAAAACCCTTACCCGTATACCCTTCGGCGAAATACCATGTCCGGGAGAGAGCGTTGGCGGCCCGGCTGGAATGACCGCCTCGATAACCGCGCCAATCCAGGTAGGTGGACCGCTCGACGACGACCGGTTCAGTCGAAGTGACGACCGCCGGGACCGGCGCTGATGATAATCCGGGTATCCGGTTCACATAAAACGCCTTGCGGGTGCGCGGCTGTAAGACGAGCGTCTTTTTGACCCGGCGGCCGTTGCCCGGCATGAAAGTAGCCGTCACCCGGGCCTTAACCCCCCGTGGATTGACGACGGAGATCCAGTTATCGAACTCGGGGTCCGTCCGTCCTTCCGGAACATACCACCGTTTTTCCGGGGCCTTCACCCCGAGCGAACCGTGGCCGCCGTTGATGGTGCTATCGTAATTGAAATATGCGGCCCGCTCGGCCACTATCGGCTGACTAGAGTCTATCCGGACCGCCACCGGCCCCGGTGCAACCAATCCATCGACGTCGACCGTCGCTCTCGACCGCGGCCCCACGGTCTTTGAGACCGTCTTTGGCGCCCCGCTTGAGTAATAGAAGATCATGTCGACCTCAGCCGTTGCATTCCCGGGGTTTTGGAAGATCAAGCGCGAGTCCCATTGGTCGTCCGGGGTGCCGATATCGACGAGCGCGCTGCGGAAGCCAAGCCACGCGGCGAACTGGCTGAAACCCCAAACCTCTTTCATCCCATTGGAACCGTACAGCTTGACCTTGCGGAGCCTGCCGCTGGGACCGCGATCGTTAAAGTCCATGGAGTGAAGGGTGCCGATGGCCGACTCGGGACGGCTGTTAAAAATGTCCTGGAGCTGGGTCCTGGTAAATGTCTTTGGCCCCCATGTAAAGACAGGGGTCCATGGCGATGCTACGGCCTGGAGATAAGGATATGCGGAGGCCGTACCGCCCCAGACATTGTGGAGCGCTTCCGTGTGGCCGCCGCTATTACCGTGATAGGCGGCCACGATGATCTTGCCGCCGTAAGTGACGACTTGACCTTTCGTATGGTCGGCCGCGGCCACCAGGTTCGACCGTTCCGCATCGGCGCCCAAATAGTATTGGCTCCCCAGTGTAGCGTCGAGATCGAAGTTCTCGCTGTCCCAGCGGGTACTGTATTTCAGTTTGTTCAAAGCGTAAGTCCGGGCCGCCACGGCCAGCGTCCGCTGTCCTTCCCGGGGCCAGGTATTCGGCTCCTCGGCGATTCCCTTGACGTAGTCCTCGATATTCAAATAATTGATCGCCCAAAGAAGACCGCTGGACGAGGACCGTTTGACCTCGATACGACCGCGGTAGCGCCGCCCGTTATTGACAAGCTTGAGCCGGCCTCCGTTTGCCGAGAACCAGGTATGCTTTGTCTTTGTCCAGGAACCCCCGCCGTCGACCGCCGTTACATACCGGCCGTTGGCGTAGCTGACCCGGGTGATCGTCCCGGCCCCCACAGTCGTCGCCGGGGAAGCCGCGCCCGCGCCGTCGACGAAGACCTTATATGAGCTATCCGCCGTCACCTGGATAGAGCCGCTATTGGCCAAACCGATCCTTAACCAGTCCGCGCTATATCCTGAACTGATCGAGACGCCGGTATAGTAGGTCTTGAGGATCTCCTGATATCCCTTGCCCTGTTCCGCCAAAGCCTTGGCTCCGGCCATGTCCAGGCCTACTCCATGAGCCGTCCCCCGGCCATAAAACGTATAAGTCTCGGCCGCCGTTGCCGGGGCGACTATCGCGAGAAGAAGGGCGATAATCAACAGGGACCTCAAGGCCGTGCGAAGCGTCAGCGTCATTTCAGCAACCTCACCTTGACCTTGGCCTTGAACTTAGTCGGGTTGGCTATGATCAAGCGACTCGAGTGACCGCTGCCCGTGAAACCTGCGGCAAAGTACCAGCGCTTCGACATCCAAAGGGATCCGATAGAGGCATGCCCCCCTGAATATCCTTGCCAATCAAAGAACATCACCCGCTCGGCAACGATGGGGGCACTGGCGACCAGGCGAATAGACGGACGCTTGCGGGTACCGGCCTCAGCCGCGTCATCGACGCTCAACACCAGTCGAGACCCGGCGGCTACCTCACGTTCACGCTTGATTACGCTGCCATTGGCCAACATATACTCGACAGCGACAACGGAACTTACGTTGCCGGGATTAAAGAGGACCAATCGCTCGACGCGCCCACCCCTGGTATTGCCCTCGGCAAAATACCACCTATACGAAGGGCGGCGGGTGCCAAGAGTGACCGAGCCGCCCCTGATCCCACCCTCGTCAAAATAGACGGCCCGTTCCGCCACTACCCCGCGGTCGGCTTCGACGATGATCGAGACCTCGGAATCCGGTACGTGACTATCGACGCTGACAGACCGCCGTCGATAGGCCGGAATGACGACCGTACCGCCGTCGACTTCGCCGAGCGGCGTGACGTATCTCATATGGACAGTCGCTGCCGTCGGCCCGGGGTTGAGCAGACCTATCCAGGTGTCATTCCGCCCGCTCGTCCGCCCTTCGGCAAAGTACCATTGCTTGGCCGGGGCCATCGCCCCAATACTGGTATGCATTCCGTTCATCTCTCCGTATTTAAAATAGACTGACCGCTCGACGACGATCGGCCGCCCGGCGGTCACTTTAGTCCCGAACGACTTATTGATCAGAGTCGCGTTGACGTGGACGCTGCGGCGGCTAAAAGCCGGGATGAAGACTTTGACCGGATTGCGCGAGCCCGTCTCAGTCATATACTTGATCTTCGCTGTCGTACCATATTGGGTCGGATTGGCGAGCAACAGCCAGGAGTCGAATCCATTTTGCGTAGTGCCCTCCGCCAGATACCAGGTCTTGCTGGGCTTCGGCGCTCCCCGTGAGACACTGCCGCCGCTATGTCCCGGCTTATCGAGATATATAGACCGCTCGGCCGTGATAGGGACATCGGCGGTCACGCGGGCCCCGGTCGAGCGCTCGCAAAGATAGTCGTTGAGGTCGATCTCGACCCGTGTTCCCGGCTCTAAGTTCCGCGTCAAGATAGTCGGTTCATGCTTCGGCGGCGGCCCGGAATACCGTTTGATCCCATCAAAGACTCCCTGGGCGATCTTCTGGCGGAAGGACGGCGTCCCCAGGAGCGCTTCCTCGACGGGATTGCTCAGAAACCCGCCTTCAACCAGGGCCGCCGGCATATCGGTGCGCCGCAAGACATAGAAATTAGCTCCGTAAACACCCCGGCTCGCCAGCCCGATCTCGGAAACGATCTCTTCCTGGATGACCTTTGCCAGCCTGGCGCTGTCCGATTCAGAATCGACTCCGGACCAATGATAAGTCTCGGTCCCGCCGGCGCCAGAAGATAGCGAAGCGTTATTGTGGATGGCCACGAAGATCGAGGCGCCGACCCGGTTGGCGATATCCACCCGCGCCTGAAGATCATCCCCAATCCCGATCGAGCCGTCACCTGTCAGGTCGCGAGGGGGCAAGTTGGGAGAAATATCAGTCTCCCGGGTCATGACGACCGGATATCCACCAGCGCGCAAAAGATCGCGAGTGCGCAAGGCGATATCGAGATTGACTTCCTTTTCAGTCAGGCCGTTTGGGCCGACCGCGCCGGAATCCGCGCCACCGTGCCCGGCATCGATCACTACCGGGCCGCAAACGGCCATCGCCGGCGCCGGTGTCAGCGCCGCCGTCACCGCCAAAAGGGTGAGGCAAATAAAGAGGTTTCGTAAACTCACACGTACCCCGATGTTTCTCCTGCTACGTCTACTGCTGCTTACTCTGCTACATATAGTGCTTGTCCAGGGTCGTACGTAATTAATATAAACCAGGGCAGCACAAAGCTCAAGGCACGGCCCCTTGGGTAAAAGGAGATATGAGCAAAGGACGGTTTCCCGCTGTGGCAGCGGCTATCGCTTATTTTGCCGTCCTGGCGGCCACCCTCTTTCGAATACCTATGTTATCGGGCTTGAGTTTAGTGCCGTGGCAGATCAGCTATATGATCGATGACCTGTACAAAGGCGGGGCCGAAAGAATACTCGAACGCTTCCCGAATAACTCCATCCTTTACGATGTCGCCTTCCAGTTCTACCCTTGGTCCGCGTACGGCCTCGAGAGGTTGGGCCGGCTGGATATCCCTCTTTGGAATCCGTATACTTTGGCCGGACTGCCCTTCATCGGCAACCACCAGTCGGGCGTCTTCGAGCTGACCAAGATCACCGGCGTACTCCTCGGCCTTGACGCCATCTGGTGGCCCAGCTTTTCCTGGCCGGCGACGATCGCGTTGGCCGGTTTATTCACCTGGCTTTTTCTTAGACACCTCGGCCTGATGCCTTTGGCGGCGGCGGTCGGCGGTACAGCCTACGCGCTATCGGGACCGATGGTCGTCTGGCTCGGATGGCCGCATGCTTCGACGGCCATGTGGCTGCCGTGGCTGCTGCTGGCGTATGATAAGGCGCTTCTCGAAGGCACCGGCCGCTGGATAGCGGGGGCAGCGGTGGGAACAGCTTTTCTCTTCTTCGCCGGTCATATACAAGTCGCCTGGTACGTGCTGTTCACGGTCGCGACCTGGGTCGTTTTCCGGGCCCTGACATCCGAACAGGGGCGTGACCTTACCCGCTTGAGGCAGCAACTGTGGCCGGTCACCGCGGCCCTGGTCTTAGGATTAGGCCTAGCCTCGATCCAACTCTGGCCGACTGCCGAGCTGCTGGGCCAAAGCTCGCTGGCAGGCAAGGGCCGGGGACTCACTCAAGGCATGAGCATCGCCGGGGCCGCCGGGGCCGGACATATTGCAAACCCACATGGCTATCGCGGCGGCGGTCCGACCCTGCTCGACCTCGGTCTTTTCGTTTACCCCGCGCTGTACGGCGATTCCGGGACCGATTTCACCAGGGGCAGCGGCAACACTAATGAGACCGCCGTCTATATCGGCATCGTCGCCCTCGCCCTCTCGGTGACCAGCCTGGCCGGACCCAGAAAGAGACGCCGGGTGACCATTTTTTGGGCCGTGAGCGCCGTCGTCTATGCGGGCGCCGCCCTATCGGTCCCAGGGCCGGCGCTCCTCAACTACCTGCCGGTCTTCAATCTCACCAATGTCGGACGGCTCCGCTTTCTGGCGGCTTTCGCCCTGGCCGTCCTATCCGGTCTGGGAGCGCAAGCGCTGCTGGAGGGCGATGCGCGAGAGGGGAAGCGCCGACGATTCATCTTCGGCGCCACCGTCGCCGCCTTGGCCCTATCGACCTTCGCGTGGCTCGAATACGCCAAGTTCCTCGACTTGAAGACTTTGCCTGCCAGGCTGATCACCGCCCAAACCGCCCTTTTACCGGTGCTGGGGATCGGCACCATCGCGGTGGTCCGTATCTTACGATCTACCGGGGAGACTGCCCGCAAGGTCGCCGGGACAGCGTTGGTCGCCGTCGTCGCCGTCGAACTCTTGACTTATGGGGCCGGATATCACCGAGGTATCGACCCGGCATTAGTAGCACCCAGGAACCCGGCGGTCGCCTGGCTCCAAGACCGCGCCGCCAATGGACGGATAACGAGCTTCAAAGACCAGCCTGAGAACCGGACCATGCTCTTCCCGAACTCAGCGATGGTCTTCGGTCTTTACGACATCCGCGGCTACGAGGTCCTCAAAGTCGACCGGTTCGAACAACTGCAACGGGCGGTGGCCGGCAGCGACCCGCGGACGATCTACCGCAAGTTCGACCCGGACTACTTTCGGATCGGGAGCGTCAAATACTTCGTGCAAAACAAGGATGGGCCGGCGGAAGAAGTCTTACGTTCAGCCGGGTTGAAACCGGTCTTCACTGATGACGGGACGCGCATCTGGCAAGACGATCTTGCCCTGCCCCGGGCCTTCGTCGTCTATCGGACAACCGCCGTTCAAGACACAAAGGCCGCCGCCCGGCTCTTCCAACGACACGCTCTCGACTTCAACCGCCAGGCCATCATCGAGGACGGTCCGGCGCTGGCCGAAAAAGGAAGGCTGACCCCCGCCAAGGTAACCGGCTCGCTTCCGGAGCGGGTGACGATAAAGACTACAGCCGAACGCCGGGGCCTGCTCGTCCTGACAGACGCCTACTATCCCGGCTGGCGAGCGTATATCGACGGCCGGGCGACCCGGATCTATCCGGCCAACGTCGCTTTTCGAGGGGTCGTCGTCCCTAAGGGGACCCATGAGGTCGAATTCATATACAGGCCGGACTCTTTCCGGCGCGCCCTTTATCTCTTCTGGCCGAGCTTGGCGTTGATCGTCTTGTTGGCCGGTACTGACTTGCTCAAACGCGCCAAAGCGCGAAGGAAGTGATCGCCGGGGACTAAGGCGCGTAACCGAGAGTCGTGTGGCCGCCGTTCCAGCCGTTGTGACCGAAATAGACCGTCTTCTCGGCCACAAAGGGCACGCCGTTCGTCGATGTTAATTCGGCACTGAACTGGATATTACGCAGCCCCGGCAGGTCGTCGACGATTATCGTGCGTCTGGCGCCGGGCGGAACCGTCAGCGACCGTAAGACCTGCGTCCCGTTGGGCCGCAGGAACCGCGCCTTCACGTCGGCGGCACTGGCCCGGGGATTGTAGATTATCAGCCTGGTCTCATAGTCCCCGCCGGTATAGCCGTCGGCGAAATGCCACGTAGGGCGCACAGCCCGGGTTCCCAAGGTGGC
>DAOUYN010000016.1 GCA_030666075.1 Actinomycetes bacterium
CAAAATCATTCTCCTTCTCCGCCAGTCGCATCGAGTTAATCAAGCCAGGCGCCGGTTGTCAATCATGCATCGAAGCATTCCAGCTAAAGCAGTGAGCAACTATGCCGATAATCCAAAAAAGCAGGGAGTCAAATGAAAAACTGTGGTAAATGTGGAGCAGCCAACAATGACCAGGCTGATTTTTGCAGCCTGTGCATGACATCGTTCCCTAAAACAGAAGGTGCGAGCCCCGGCCCGGCGCCCTCGTCCGGACAAGCGGCCGACCATGTAGATCCGCCAAATTCGGAGGGAGCACCCAAGCCGGCACCGATCAATGTCTATGAAGAGATGCAAGCGGGCGTCAAACTCGACGAAGACCGGTCCGTCACCCCAGGCGCGTCCTCCGTTGCCCCCCACACCGGCAGGCCGGGCATATCAAGCGCCGCAGCAGCCGTCTCCGAAGCTCTCAAGGAACGCCACGTCGAGCTGCGCTCGTCAACGGAGATCTTTAATGAGGCGTTCTTTTTCTGGTGGGAGAACGTCAAGTTCTACTTCCTGTACGGGCTGGCGCTCGTGGCCGCGGCCACGGTAGTTTTCAACTTCTTTCTCTCATCGGTCGGTTCAGTCTTCGCGGGCGTCGGAGCGACTACGGCCTCGTCGCCGGAGGATCTGATCGGCACCATGGCCTTGGCGCTCATCAAGATCTTGCTCGTTATCGGCCTGGTCGCGCTGATCGCCTATGCAGCCTTACTGACCGGAACCGTCCGGATAGCTCAAGGTTACGATGCCGGGGTAATCAACTCGACCATCAGCGGCATACTTAACCTTAAATCGATCTTGTGGTTGATCGTCCTACAGGGGCTGGCAACCGGAGTAGTAGTGCTCCCGCTCTCGGTGCTGCTCGCCATCTTGACCTCGGGCAGCACTGCCGGCCAAGTCATTAACTCCTTGATCGGGGGCCCGGTCCTGGCGGCGGCGGGAGCGCCATTTATTATGGGCATCTTCGTCTTTTTGGATCAGGGGACCCGCGGCACCAAGGCCATGTCAATCGGAATATCGCTGGTCGGCAAGGAATGGGGCCGGGTGGCCTGGCGCTTCTTCGCCTTCGGGCTTTTCTTGAGCGTGCTGCTCATTGGTACTTCTTTTCATGTCATCGGGGCCGCGATCGCTCTCTTCTTCCTTCCCGGCATGTACGTCATCTACCCGTGGTTCATCTACCGGAACCTCTTACAGATGAAAGAAGCCCGAGAGAACCTGGCCTTCAAGGAAGCCACCCGGGTCGCGCCGACGCCTACCTAAAAAAAACCGATAGTCGATCCGATTTACTCGTATTGCAGGGCGACGCTGATATCCGTCGATGCCGCCCGCCGGGCCGGAAATACCGCGGCGGCGACCGTAAAGACCAGAGCCATGGCTAGAGCGGCCGCGGCCGTTTCGACCGGAAAGATGAAGTCTATCTCGTAGCCCGTCAGGCTCTTCATGTTCTTGACGATATCGGTCGCCAGATACCCCCCGACGATCAGCCCGAACAACCCGCCGATAGCGCCGGTGACGAACGCCTCGATCAAGCTGATCGCGCCGACTTGCCCGCGGGTGGCGCCCACCGCCCGGAGTACCCCGATCTCGCGGCGGCGCTCCAGAATATTCATCATCAGTGTATTAAAGACACTGATCAAGGCGACGATAGCCGCCAAAAGTATCAGAACGCTAAAGACGGCAAACGACTGATTGACCTGTTCATCGACCATCCCCTTGAACTCCTGGACATCATAGACCTGGAAGTTCATATCCGGGAAGCGGCGCTCAATACGAGCGGCGACATCGGCGGGTAGCGCCCCGCCTCCGACTTTTAATCGAAAAGCGCTGACGTCGGTGATCCCGAAGTATTCTTTTAGATCAGCTCGGCTGCCGACGATGAGTTCGCCCATGTCGCCGCCAAAATCGATGACGACACCGGCCACGGTGAACTCTTGTTTCCCTTCCTTTGTGGCCACAGCCATCGTGTCGCCGACGCCGATGTCACGCGAATTAGCGGTGACCGTCGAGATAAATATCCGGCGGTCGCGGCGCAACTCTTTCCAAGCCTCCTCCTTGTCCCCCTCTACGATCTGTAGAGAAGCAAAACGCTGGTAGCTACCAGGCTCGATGCCCCGCCACAAGGCGCTGCCGTCGCCTAAGTTGACCACTGTATAGCCGACAGAGGTAAGATCACTGACGCCCTTTATTTTTCGCAGCTTTTTCGCATAGACGGCATCATAAGAGGTGTCCGTCGATGGGCCGGAGACATACACGTCAGCCCCGAGAGACTCGTCTACCCACCGTTCCACGCTGTGACGAAAGCTGCTCGTCATCCCGCTGACACTCAGAAGCATAGCCAAGGTGATCATCACGGAAGCGGCCGTCGCCGCCGTCCGTCCACGATTGCGGTCAAGATTTGTCGCCGCCAGTCGAGCCGGTTGCCCGAAAACAAAGCGCAGCGGCCAGGAGATGGCCCGGCTCAACGGCCCGACCAACGATGGGGTCATGAATGCCGCCCCCAAGAGCAAAAGGAAGTCGCCGGTAGCGTGGATAGGCACCGCCCAAGCGGCGAACCTGCCAAGCTCTCGGCCGCCCGGAAGGAAGGTAATGTAGACACCCAGGCCCAAAACAGCGGCGGCGAAAGCCAGCCGTATCAGGCCGAGGCCCGGTGACGGCACTTTCGCCCGGATACGGATGGCCGCTAAAGGACTGATGCGCCCGGCCATGAAAGCCGGCTGCGAGGCGGCTATCAGAGTGACCGCCAGGCCAATCAAAATGGCTATCGCCAAACCCTCTGGCGGCACCGACAATTCGTGGATCTGCAGGTTCACCGTATCGGAGACGAAGCCAAGGAGAAACCGAGCCAAACCGACCCCGGCGACCAAACCCACCGCCGAACCGATAACGCCGATAAAAAGTGCCTGCAGCATGACTAAGACTGATATTTGTAAGCGGCTGCCCCCGAGAGAGCGGACGATCCCAAGCTCCCGAGTCTGTTCGAGGACCACCATGGAAAAAGTATTATAGACAAGGAAGCCGCCGACAAAGATGGCGATGGCCCCGAAGAACGACAACCCCACCTGCAGACCGCGGAGCATCTGAGAGATCGCCTCAGTCCGCCGCTCGGGCAGCTCGACAGTGAAGTCGGCCCCGAGGCGTTCAGAAACGCGCCCGGCGACAACATCTACATCAGCCCCGTCTTTGACGCGGACATCGATGAATGTCAGCCGGTCGTCAAGGTCGAATACTTGTTGGGCCCGGGCCAATGAGATAAAAACGACCCGCCCGCCCATAAAGCGACCGGCCCCTTCCTCTCCCAGAAGCCCGACTATCTTGAAACGATGGCGCGTCCCACTCTCGGCGATCGTGATGCTGTCGCCGACCCCGAGTTTTTGTTCATCAGCCAGCCGCTGCGGCACCAGGGCGCCCGCATCGTCGGGCCGAAGAAACCGCCCCCCACTCACGGCGTAGTGACGCAGACTCCGGTCAATACGCGGATCGACCCCCGCGAACTCCACGCTCAACTCATCTTCCTCAAAGAGCAGGTTGGTTCGTTTCGATATCCCCGGAACTGCCTGTGCCACCCCGGGTGTTTGGCGCACCGCCCCGAGCTTGTGGGCGGCAAACCCGCCGGGCGCGACGCTGTTGACCAGAAAATCGGCTTTCCCGGTGATCGAATCGATCATGATCTTAAAGGCGTTGACGGTGCTGGCGTTGGCGATGGATGTGGCCAAAATGACGGCGACGCCCAGAGACACCCCGGCTATCGTCATGAGGGTGCGCGACTTTCTAGTCGCCAAGTTCCGCCAGGCTAGCGATGATAGCCTCAACGTTTCCGTCCCCCTCTAATGGCAGTTCTCTGACTATGGCCCCGTCACTTAGAAATATCACCCGATCGGCGAAGACCGCTGCGGCCGGGTCGTGAGTGACCATCAGGATAGTCTGCCCCATGTCCGCGGCCGAGCGCTGCAGCAGGGACAAGACATCCCGGCCGTGGCGCCGGTCCAAATTTCCGGTGGGCTCATCAGCCAATATTATGGCGGGCTCGGTCACCAGAGCCCGGGCGATCGCCACCCTTTGCTGCTCCCCGCCCGAGAGTTGGTCCGGCCGATGGTGCCGACGCTCTTCCATGTTGACCAGAGCGAAGAGATGGTCCAAGCGCTTCGCGTCTTTTTCTTTGTGGGCGCCGGAACGACTGCCGATGGCGATAGGGATCATGACATTCTCTTCGGCCGACAATGTCGGCAGCAGATTGAATGACTGGAAGATAAATCCGACATCTCGCCGCCGCACCAGTGTCAGCTCCTTATCGCTCAATCCGGTGATCTCGATATCGCGAATGAATATCCGACCGGTTGTGGCCGTGTCGAGCCCGCCCAGCAGATGGAGCAGCGTCGATTTGCCGGAGCCGCTCGGGCCCATGATGGCGACGAACTCTCGAGGTGCCACCGCCAGGGTGGTCTCGCAAAGCGCTGTCACCCGTACCGGTCCGGTCCCGTAGGTCTTAGTGAGGTCTTCGGCCCGAAGGATCGGGCCTACGCCCATTTCTCTCCCCAGGCGGCCATGGAGTCGATGACATCCTTGAGGCCCATCCCCTTCTCCGTCAGTGAATACTCCACCCGTACCGGCACTTCCGGATAGACCTCGCGCTTGACGAGCTCCTGGCCTTCCAGTTCGTGAAGGCGCTGTGAAAGCATCTTGGGGCTTATACCATCAAGGGAGTGTTCGAGCTGGCAGAACCTTTTGGTCCCGGTCACCAGATCGCGGATTATCAAAGCGGTCCAGCGCTTGCCGATTACCATCATGGCGAAGTGGATCGGACAGGCGGCCTCGTTTTGCTCACAATCGGACATCGTGCTCAACTCCGTTCCCGGCGAACGGTCTCTGGGTAAAATACTCTATAGAGCTGCCAAAAGCGCGCCGTGGTTCGTTAATCATAATTTAAAAAAAGAGTCTTGACAATGGAAAAGCAGACCTGCTATCTTTTTGTAAGTAAGTTTCGTATGGTTACTGAAAACACGCAAGCACCGGTACGGCGACAGCCGGCCGTGTACGGTCGGGGCGACTAGAGTCGTCTTCGATCATAGATAAGAAGTCGTATGGGAACTAGGAGGAAACATGCCAGTACAAAAAGGTGACGTGCTCGATGAGGCCAAAAAGGCCGACCAATCATGTCGGGTCGCGGTCCGCGTACTCGAAGGTGGAGCCGGCTTTTCGAAGATGAACTGCTGTGGGATGGAGATCACGGAAGCTGAAAAGACAGAGTCCGTCGATGAATCGATCGAGCGCTTTGCTGGTGACAGCGGTAAGCCCGGTGTCATCCTCGATGAGAGCAAGAACAACCCGAACGCTTGCGGCCTCAAGGTCGAGATCGTCGGCGGCGGTGGCGGCTTCGAGTCTATCAGCTGCTGCGGCAATACGCTGACGATCGAAAACGATTCTATCTAACTGCCCCGTCGAAGATAGATAAGCACGCGCAAAAGACCCCCGAAGGCCGGGGGTCTTTTGCTTCCGTAGAGGTCCGACCTTGCTAACGGCCCCTGACACCGGTTAAAATGACGTGGTCAGCACTATCAACGGAGAGTCGCAATGGAGATCGCCCTCAGGATCGTCGCCTTTATGGCCACCTCGGCAGTGCTCAATATCCCGTTCGGCTCATGGCGGAACCTGACCCGCAAGTTTTCGGTCGCCTGGTTCGTCTCTATCCATCTGCCCATCCCCGGCATCATCTTGATGCGAAAAGATATTTTCGGTCTCGATTACTGGCAAGTGGTCCCTTTTTCTGTCGCGGCTGCGATTGCCGGACAGATGGTCGGGAAACGCCTGGCCCTCTTCGGTTATCGGGCCAAGGAGCCGGTCGAAGCCGATATCGCGAGCGCGCAAAGCGAAGCGAGCGCCGAGGTCGAGAGTACTTGAGCAGCTTGGCCGGCCCTCACGGTTATAGTAAGCTTAACCGGTGCGTGCTTGCGGAAAGACTGTCGGAGGGTAAGTAGCTGCCGCTAACGACAGATTCACTTTCTAGATGTAAATCCGCGAGCGATCGCGGATTTTTTATTTGTCTATTAAAGGAGCGAGAGTGAGCGACCAAGAGTTGATCCCGGCGATCGTGCAGGACCACAAGACCGGCGAAGTCCTGATGTTGGCCTACATGAACGAAGAATCCCTAAAGCGAACGAAAGAGACAGGTTATACGTGGTTTTGGAGCCGGAGTCGGCAAAAGTATTGGAAAAAAGGCGAGACCTCGGGCAACCTGCAGGTCGTCAAGGAGATGCGCTACGACTGCGATGACGACACATACTTGGTTCTAGTCGAACAGATCGGCGGCAAGGCCTGCCATACCGACAACCGGAGCTGCTTCTACCGCCAGATGACGCCGGAAGAGAAAGACGTGGCCGACAGTCCGCCCCGATTTTCCAGTGATTCCTTCCTGGATGAACTCGACGAGGTCATCGTCGCTCGCAAAAAGGAGCGGCCCGATGGCTCCTATACAGCCGAACTCTTCAATGGCGGCGTCGATAAGATCGGAGCCAAGGTCACGGAAGAGGCCGGCGAGGTCGTCGAAGCCGCGCAAAATGAATCTGACGAACGGGTCGTGTCCGAGGCCGCCGACACTGTCTATCACTTAATGGTCCTCTTGGCCGAACGGGGCCTGAGTTTCAAGGATGTCGAGCGAAAGTTGGAATCCCGCCACCGGTGAGAAAAAGAGAAGACTATGTACTCGATCACTGAGGAGCGGTTCGTCGCACTCGCTCGCGACTACAACCTGATACCGATATTCAAAGAGGTGGTCGCGGACATCGACACGCCGGTCTCCGCCTTCCTCAAGCTCCAGCGGGGGGACAATGGTTTCCTGCTCGAAAGTGTCGAGGGGGGCGAGACGCTGGGCCGCTACTCATTCATCGGACTGGAACCGTTCCTGACCATCAGCGCCAAGAACGGGGCCGTGACTGTTACCGGTGAGGTGGAGGAGAAGCTGGAAAACGTCGCCGACCCGTTGGCGACCATCGAAGGCCACTTGAAGCGATACCGCCAAGCCCCCGTAGACGACCTCCCGCCGTTCTCCGGCGGCGCGGTCGGGTATCTCGGATATGAAGCCGTCCGCTACTTCGATGCTATCCCGCGGACCGGCGAGGACGACCTAGACCTCCCGGATGCCCTCTTTATTTTCACTAACATTCTGGTAATCTTCGATCATCTCAAGCACACGATAAAGATACTGACCAACGCGCGTGTCGAGAACGCAGACCCACAAGCTGTCTATCATCAGGCCCTGGCGCAGATAGAAGATATAGTATCCCGCCTCGATGAACCGGTCTCGGTCAAACCGATCTCCGTTGAGATGCCGGTCGATATCGAAGGCGTCGAGCCTAACATGGCCAAAGACGAATACCTCGCCCTGGTGGAAAAAGCGAAAGAATATATCTTTGCCGGCGATATCCTCCAAGTAGTGCCCTCACAGCGCTTCTCGTTACCGACGACGGCGCGACCGTTCGATATCTACCGCGTGCTGCGGATGATCAACCCTTCACCATACCTGGGGTACTTACGCTTTGGCGACCTCACGTTAGTCGCTTCTTCGCCCGAACCCCTGGTCAAGGTCCATGACGGGCACGTCATCACCCGCCCCATAGCTGGCACCCGCAAGCGCGGACGCGACGCCGCTGAAGACCGGGCCCTCGAAGCCGAACTCCTGGCCGACGCTAAGGAGCGGGCGGAGCATATAATGCTCGTCGATCTGGGCCGAAACGATCTGGGCCGGGTCTGCGAAATCGGGACGGTCAAGCTGGACGACCTGATGTTTATCGAACGCTACTCGCACGTGATGCATATAGTCAGCCAGGTAAGCGGGACGTTGGCCGCGGACAAGACCATCTTCGACGCGCTCCGCTCGGCCTTCCCGGCCGGGACCGTCTCCGGCGCGCCGAAGATACGGGCGATGGAGATCATCGACGAACTAGAACCAACGCTGCGCGGACCTTACTCCGGGGCCTTCGGATATTTCAGCTTCACCGGCGATCTCGATACCGGCATAACTATCCGCACGATCGTCATGAAAGACGGCATCGCCCACGTCCAGGCCGGGGGCGGCGTCGTAGCCGATTCCGACCCGGAATTCGAATACCAAGAAACACTCAGCAAAGCCTCAGCCGCCCTGCGCGCTATCAAGATGGCGGAGGCCACCTAGATGATCCTGATGGTCGACAACTACGACTCGTTCACTTATAACCTGGTTCAATACCTCGGCGAGCTCGGTGCCGACCTCCAAATCTATCGTAACGATAAGATACTGCTTGAGGAGATAGTCGCGCTCGAACCGGCCAAAATAGTCATCTCTCCGGGGCCGTGCACACCAGAAAAGGCCGGCATCTCGATCGCCGTGATCAAAGAGTTTGCCGGGCGAGTCCCCATATTGGGCGTCTGCCTCGGCCATCAGTCGATCGGCGTCGCTTTCGGCGGACAAGTCGTCCGCGGCGACTATCCGGTCCACGGCAAGACCTCGATGGTCAAGCATGATGCCAAGACCATCTTTTCCGGCATCGCCAATCCGTTTGAAGCAACCAGGTACCATTCACTCATCGTCGAGCGCCAGACATTGCCGGAGGTCCTCGAAGTCTCAGCCGAAACTGAAGACGGGGTCATTATGGGGATGCGCCACAAAGAGCTGCCGATCGAGGGGGTCCAGTTTCACCCCGAGTCCATCCTGACAGGGGCCGGGATGCAGCTTCTCAAGAACTGGCTGGATCTGTAAGAAATACTGAAGGGCGGCGTAGACAGATCCCCGATTTGTTATAAAATCAGAAGGTCGACAAGCGGTCGCCCAAGGGCAAAAGGAAGTCAATGATCACTGAGGCTATTAAAAAGATCGTTGAATATCAGGACCTATCTCGAGAAGAAGCCACGGCTGCCATGACGGAGATCATGAGCGGCGGCGCGACAGACGCCCAGATCGCCGCCTACATCACCGCCCTGCGGATGAAAGGCGAGACGGTCGACGAAATATCCGGCTCGGCTGCCGTCATGCGCGAGAAGGCGGTCGCGATCACGCCTCTTGCCAAGGGGATCGTCGATACCTGCGGGACCGGCGGAGATGTCTCCGGAACCTTTAATATCTCCACCACGGCGGCTTTCGTGGTCGCGGGGGCCGGAGTGCCGGTAGCCAAACATGGCAACCGCTCGGTCTCGAGCGCCTGTGGCAGTGCCGACCTGCTGGAAGCACTCGGCGTCAAGCTCGACATCTCGCCGGCGGCGATAGCCGAGGCCATCGATGAGGTAGGCATCGGATTCCTCTTCGCCCCGGCCCTCCATCAAGCTATGAAATACGCGATCGGACCGCGAAAAGAAATAGGCATCAGGACGATCTTTAACATCCTCGGCCCCCTGACAAATCCAGCCGGGGCCGAACACCAGGTTCTCGGGGTCTACACTCCCGAATTGACCGAACCTCTAGCGGAAGTCCTGAAGTCTCTCGGCGCCAAGCACGCGCTGGTCGTCCATGGCGACGGCCTGGATGAAATAACGACCGCCGGCCGAACCAGGGTCAGCGAATTAAAGAACGAGACCGTCACCACTTATGAGATCGGGCCCGAAGACTTCGGTCTGGCCCGGGCCGACCGCGGATCCCTGGCCGGCGGCGACGTCGCTACGAATGTCAAAATAACCAAGGCCGTATTGGCCGGCAAACCGGGCGCCGCCCGCGATATCGTACTGTTGAACGCCGCAGCGGCTCTGACGGCAGCCGACAAGACGCCGGATATCAAAGAGGGCCTGAGGGCGGCAGCCGAGTCGATCGATTCCGGCCGGGCCGAGAATAAGTTAACCGAATTGATAAAGTTTGCGAGGAGAAGTTCATGAGCGAATCCGTCCTAGATAAGATCGTCGCCGATAGGCGCAAGTCGCTGCAGGAAGAGAAGGGCCGAGTCGGCACCGATCACTTGCAAAGCTTGGCTATGAGCCAGCCCCCGCCGCTATCTCTTTCGGCGGTGATGAAGATGGACGGGGTGCGCCTCATAGCCGAGATCAAACCGGCCCGCCCCGGAGTCGGCGCGCTAAAAGAAGATTTCGCTGTCGTCGAACAGGCCGAAAGCTACTATGCCGGCGGAGCCAGCGCCATCTCGGTTCTGACGGAACCGGACCAC
>DAOUYN010000097.1 GCA_030666075.1 Actinomycetes bacterium
AATGCGGCGCGGGCATTTGGCCCGGAAAGGGTTTGGCTGTCCCGTTTTGCACGCGGTCCTTCGAGTACGGCCGTCTCAAATCCGCCGTCCTCCCGATACATGCACGTTTCCATAAAATCCAGAACGCCGCTCGCGGCCTCAGAATAGAGCGGGTCTTGAGTGAAGCTAAAGGCATCAAGGAACAGACCACAAAGGTCGGCTTGGTCCGTCAGGAGCCTTTCCCGGGCCGGTTGCGACCAGTCCGCCCTAGCGCAAAATCGATGAAAGCCGCCGTCGGCCGAGCGCAGCCCTCCATTCGCCATTCCTTTTAGTGTCAGCTCAAGCGCGTACAAGGCGCCGGCGTCGCCTGTAAAGGCGCGGGCCAAAAGAAAGCGTCCGGGAGCCGCGAGAGGGAACTTCGGCGCTGTTCCGAACCCGCCATGCTCGGTGTCGAGATTGGCTGTCGCCAGGGCCGAGAAGTATTTTCCCGGCGCGGGCGCCGCGGTTACCGGCGCCCTCAGGAGAGGGCCGGGATTCGGCGCGGGGCCGGCGTCACCAGAGCCGGCGACCTCGTTGAGCAGGTCAAGAAAGTCGTGCGCGGCAATGTAGGTCGTGCCGGTGATAAAATCACCGTCGGGTGTCAGGAAGGCAATGCTGGGCCAAGCTCCCATGGCGAATCGCTGCCAGATATCAGGGCGGCGGGCCGTATCGACTTTTACGGGGACAAACGAACTCGATATCACCTGCGAGACCTCATCGTCCCGTAGAACTCGCGACTCCATCATCTTGCAGGCTTGGCACCAGGAAACTGTTAAGTACAGCAGGATTGGGCGACCCCTCTTTCGAGCGCGTCGGAACGTTTTATGGTCCCACTCTTCCCACCGCCATCTGGTCATGCCTTCAGAATATGCCCAAAACCAACAAATTTCTGCGCTTGATTGTCGGGCGTGCGGTTTTTCGGTAAGCTGTTGAGGCAGATGATAGCGAACTTACTGACGGCCAGCCGTCTTGTTTTAATTCCGATAATTTTTTATTTGATCATGACCGGTCAGTCCGTTGCGGCCCTGATCGTCTTTGCGTTTGCCGCTTTGACCGATCTTTTGGATGGGGCGGTGGCGAGGCACCTCGATGAGGTCACGGAACTGGGGCGGGTGCTTGACCCCCTGACCGATCGGTTGTTGATCGTGAGTATGATGATTGCTTTGTACTTGCGAGACGGCCTCGGTCCGCCGCTGTGGGCGCTATTAGTTTTGGTCGGGCGCGATGTGCTGATATTGGCCGGTTCGACTTGGCTGACATGGAAGGGCCGCCCCGTCGAGGTGACGATGCTTGGCAAGACGGCCACGGCGGTCTTGCTGGTCTCAATACTTCTAATGGTCGCACAGTGGGAGGTCGGGCTCTGGCTCTTTTATGCCGGCTTAGCCCTCTATGTAGGTTCCGGTTTCAATTATTTTGTCCGAGGAAGAAAAGTATGGGAATCCAGCCAGGAAACGACATAGAGGTGAAGATAAGTTGAAAGCGGTGGTGATGGCCGGCGGAGAGGGCACGCGCCTGCGCCCTTTGACCAGCAACCAACCAAAACCCATGGTCCCGATCTTCAATAAACCGATCATGGAATATACTATTGAATTATTAAAGGCTCACGGGATTACGGACATCGTTGTGACGCTGCAATTCATGCCGCAAATGATCCGAAACTATTTTGGCGACGGCAGCGATCTGGGTGTCGATCTCGCCTACGCGGTAGAGCTCGAGCCGCTCGGTACTGCCGGCAGCGTCAAGAACGCCGAGGAGCATCTTGACGAGACATTCCTGGTCATCAGCGGCGACGCTCTGACCGACATGGACCTTGGCGAGCTGCTTGAATTTCACAAAAAGAAGCAATCGATGGCGACGATCGCCCTCAAAAGCGTCGACAACCCCTTGGAGTTCGGGGTGGTCATCGCCAATGAGCACGGACAGATCGAGCGGTTCCTGGAGAAGCCGACTTGGGGTGAGATCTTCAGCGACACCATCAATACGGGCGTCTATGTGCTGGAACCTGAAGTCTTTGAATATATTGAAAAGGGGACGGCGGTAGATTTTTCGAAGGAAGTTTTTCCAAAATTATTGGCCGACGGTAAGCCTCTGTACGGGTATGTCACGCCGAAGTACTGGTGTGATGTCGGCAACTACGAGCAATATGTGCAGGCGCATCAGGATGTGATGGATGGACTGGCGGCGATCGAGCCGCCGGGGATCAAGATGAGGGAAGATGTCTGGGTCGGGGACGGCGCGTACGTTGACCCGAGCGCTGATATTGCCGGCCCGGTCGTCATCGGTCAAAATGCCCGCATCGAGAAGGACGTAGAACTACACGAGTATTCGGTGATCGGTAATAACGTCGTGATCCGGTCCGGGACTCATTGTCATCGGACGATCTTATGGGAGAACACTTTCGTCGGGAACCAAGCCCACCTCCACGGGGCGGTCGTCGGCAAACACTGTGACCTGAGGAACGGCGTCCGCGTTTCGCAAGGCGTCGTTATCGGAGACGAGTGTGTCATCGGCGAGAACGCCGTCGTCAACCACGACGTGAAGATCTATCCATTCAAGACTGTGGACAGCGGCGCTGTTATCAATACCAGCATCATCTGGGAGACACGGGGGACCAGGACCCTTTTTGGAAAGGAAGGCGTCACTGGGCTGGTGGGGATCGATCTCACCCCGGACCTGGCCGTCAGATTGGCCATGGCCTACGGTACGTCTTTGCCAAAAGGGAGCGACGTTGTTCTAAGCGGTGACGTGAGCGGGCCGTCCAGAATGCTTAAGCGGGCGATGATAGCCGGGCTAAATAACGCGGGCATCAATTGCCGCGACGTCCGAGTGATGCCGGCCCCCGTCAATCGGTTCAATATTATTTCCGGCCAAAGAGCCGGCGGGATCCATGTCCAGGTCTCTGATGCCGATTCCCAGGTTGTCACAGTGAATTTCTATGATTCACGAGGACGGGATATCCCAGAGGCCGACAAGCGGGAGATCGAAAGATATTATTACCGGGGAGATTTTCGGCGCGTCTATTTCACAGAGATCGGCAAAGCCGGTTTTCCGGCCCGCAGCCGCGACGATTATGCCGAAGGGTTACTGCGCGCCGTTGACACCGATATCATCGCCGAGCGGGGCTTTAAGGTGGTCATCGATTATGCTCACGGGAGCGCTTCTTTGACGTTTCCCACGTTCTTAGGTGCCTTGGGCTGCGAAGTCATCTCACTCAACGCGCACACAGAAGAAGATCGTTTGTCGCTCACCCCGGACGAGCGTGAGGGACGCCTCCGCGAGCTGGCGGACACGGTCGATCTATTCAAGGCCGATCTTGGAGTATTGATCAATAACTCCGGCGAGCGGGCTGATTTCGTAGATGATCATGGTCAGCTTATATCGCGAGAGCGGATGTTGATGATCATGGTCGATCTGGTTTCCCGCCATGGCGAGACCGGCAGGATCGCGCTCCCATTGTCTGTGTCGGGGGTGGGCGAAGTTATTGCCTCCCGGGCCGGGCGGGAGATCGAAAGGACCAAGCTGTCGCCGCGGGCGTTGATGGAGAAAGCAGGCGAAAGCGGCGTCGTTTTCGCCGGGGCGGAAGATGGTTCCTACATCTTTAGCAGCTTCATGCCGGCGCCGGACGCGGCAGCAACTTTCTGCCGTCTTCTGGAGCTTCTGGCCCGAGATGGCCGCGCGTTGTCCGAGATCCGCCTGGATGTTCCCGAATCTTTTACCGCGCAACGCAACACATACTGTTCCTGGGAGCGGAAAGGTTTGGTCATGCGCAAACTGATCGAGCGGTCTACCGGATCGGAAGTCGAGATGCTCGACGGCGTTAAATACCATGAGAATAATGGCTGGGTCCTGGTCGTTCCAGACCCCGACAAACCGGTGTTCCAGGTCTACGCAGAGGCCCAGAAGTCAGCTATGGCGGAAAAAAAAGTGGACGATATAATAGACTTCATTAACTCGCTGGTCTGAGATTTTCTATCAAGGGTCCGCTGAGCCGGGGATCTTTGTGGGAGTGAGATTTGGAATTACGTCTAGGCCGTTGGCATCTCTCGCTGACTCTTGTCTTTATCTTTTTGGGATTCCTGCTGGCGACAGGGTTCAGCACCCAGCAGCGGCTGGCGGAGCGACCCGTGCCCCGTAAGGATAATCTGATCCAATTCATTAGAAAGCAGAGAACCGAACAAAAGAGGCTTGGCGGCCAACTGCTTGAGGCCAGGGAAGAGCTGGCCAAATTGAGTTCTGAGATGGCCGACAGCGAAGGGGCCTTAGCTACGTATAGTCAGGAAGTGGAAGCGTTACGGGAGCGGGCCGGGTTGGTGCCGGTCGAAGGGCCCGGACTCGAGGTCATACTAGGGGACGGACAGCGGATACCACCAGGCGTCGATCCCGATAGTTTCCTGATTCACGATTACGATCTTCAGATGGTGATAAACGCTCTTTGGCGGGGCGGTGCTGAGGAGATCGCTGTCAACGGGGAACGCTTCACGGCGGCCACCGGTGTCCGTTCGGCCGGGAGCATCATTTTAATAAATTCCCGCCCTCAAGGGGGGCCATACAAGATCAGAGCTATCGGCGACTCTGACCAGTTACTGCAAATACTTGAAAGAGATCCGGACGCCTCGATGCTGGTCGGGGAGTATTCTCAGCAGTTCGGGTTGCGCGCTGAGGTAAGAAAGATGGAAAAACTGACTTTGCCGGCCTACACGGGCGGCATAAAGCTAAAGACAGAGGAGGCGGCCGGGTAGATGCTGCCCCTTATTGGACTGCTGATCGGGATCGGCTTAGGCCTGGCGTTTCGCGTGCCTGTGCCGGCCTGGATGGCCCGATATCTGGGAATAGCTCTCCTGGCGGCCCTCGATAGCGCCCTCGGGGGACTGCGCGCCAACCT
>DAOUYN010000196.1 GCA_030666075.1 Actinomycetes bacterium
AGCCCCAATTTTGCCAGGAGAGAGACCTGCAGCATGGCTCCGACGAGCAGAAAGAAGAAGAGATAGAGCGGCGGGGAAAGGCGGGTGATGGCGGAGAAAGCATCTCGCCTCTTGCTGACATTAATAACGGTCACACCCATGATCATGTTGGTAAGGATTAGCGAGAGATGAAAGTGTTGCGCTGCCGCGCTACCGAGGAGGATCGCCCCGAGCGTGAAAAGAAGGTAATCAGAATCCGATTTCAGGCGCTTGAGCACTAAAGAGAGAGCTATGCCGAGAAAGATCCCGACCAGCGCCGAGCCGAGTATTTCCAGGGCCGGAGCGACCAGCACAGCGCGGGCTGTCAGATCGGCATTGGTCAAGAGCGCCTTGGCGATCGCCGAGGCGAAGCCGAAGATGATCAAGGCGATACTGTCGTCGATTCCCACGACCGCGAATAGTGTCGTCGTCAGCGGTCCTTTGGACTTGTACTCCCAGAGCACATCCACCGTCGCTGCCGGTGCGGTGGCGGAAGCCAGGGCGCCGAATATCAGAGCTAGGGGCAGGTTGTGCGTGATCAGGAATACTATCCCCAACACCAACACGAAAGCGGCCAAGGCTTCCAAGACGGCGATAGCGACAATGCTGGCTCCCAACTCCCTGAGATTGCTGAAGGCGAGCTCGCCGCCGATAGTGAAGCCGATAAAGGCAAGGGCCAGGCTGCTCAGGCCCCGCAGCTCTCCGACCATGTCGAGGGTGATAAAGTCTAGGAAAGAAGAGCCGAAAAGCACCCCGATCAATATGTATCCGACTACCTGGGGAATCCGGAGGCGACGACTAAGTTTAGCGCCGACCGTGCCGGCGAGAATGGCAATGCCGCCAACCAGGAAGAGGTTCAATCTTCTGGATTTTCGCTGACGATAGTGGCCGCCAGGTCGGCTCGGCGGACCACCCCGACCAGGCGTTTATCTCTGATGACCGGCATCACTTTCAAGCCGTTCATCAGCATCTTCGAGGTGATATCTTCGATGTCGTCTTCCTCGCTGGCAGTTACGGGTGGTTCACTCATGCAGCTTCTGGCCGTCCGGCCCCGGATGCGGCCGAGCTTGCGGACCAGATCGGTCAGCCTGGCGGTGATCATGAGGTCGTCACCTCGAGAGTCTGAATACGGGTAGGCGGTCTCGATGATATCGCGCTCTGAAAGGAAACCTATGACCCGGAAATCGTTATCGACGACCGGAAGACCACTGGAGCGGTGGTCGGCCATGACCTCGACCGCTTCCTGCAGGTCGGTGTCGGGAGCGATCGAAGTGACATCGCGATACATGACCTCTCTAACCTTCATCTATTTCCTCTTGGTCGACATGGCCGAGACGCAACTCGATATCGGTTTCGTTTGCCCAGCGCTTCTCTAGGTCGCCGCTGGCGGCCATCTCCATCGCTGCCGCCCATCTGGATGCTTCGCGAAGGCCAAGATCGCGCCGGGTACCATCGATGAAACCGGCCAGAAAAGCATCGCCGGCAGTGACCGTGTTGACTACAACGTCGGAGGAGACCTTGAGTTCGAAGATGTCATCGGCTGACTGAACTTGGTGGTCGAGTCGGTTGTGGGCGATGATCACGGTCTTAATTCCCATCCCGAGGAGCTTTTCGGAGAGATTCCTTCTCCCGAAAGCCGTATCTTTGTCCTGTCCCAACACTATTTTAACGAAGCGCGTATCGGGCCTGACAATATCCGGGGCGGCTTCAATGCCGCGCTCAAAAGGTTCGCCATAGGCGGTCAGGGCCGTGCTCAACCCCTTTTTCTTGGCCCGCTCAATGAGTTCTTTGTATATGTCCGGCGGGCATCCCGGCGGGCAAGTGCCGCCGATGACGACCATGTCGCAGTTGGATATCGTGCGATCATACAAGGCGAGGAACCTATCGATCTCGCGTTCGGAAACGATGGGGCCGGGTTCCAAAACCTGCGTGATCTCGCCGTCGTCATCGACCACGATAAAATTGCTCCGAGATTGGTTGGCGACATGCTGGAAGCCGATAAAGACGCCTTCGCGCACTAGGGAGGTCTCGATAAACTCACCCATGAAGCCACCGAGCAGTCCGAGCGTCATGACCTCGTGGCCGAGGCGATTGAGCATGAGCGCCACATTGATACCTTTGCCGCCTGGCATAGCCGTCAGCCCAGCCGCCCGATTGACCGAGCCTCGCTTCAGGTCGGACAAGTAGATTATCTTGTCCATCGCTGGATTTAATGTGACCGTTGCTATCATTTATATCTTACCCGCTCGATTGTGACATAAGGGCCTGGTCGACACCATATAGACTTCATCCCCGGTGTCAGGGTCTTTCAGCGTTGTCATCGGGGAGTTGATTAGATATAATTCTCGCGGTCTCGATATTCCCCGGTAGCTCAATGGTAGAGCATTCGGCTGTTAACCGAAATGTTGTAAGTTCGAATCTTACCCGGGGAGCGATTTTAGCTGCTTAGGGCCAAGAACTTTCTTTGGCCCAGGTGTTCAAAACCTACTCGTTATTGTCGAGGTTCGAATCCCCTAAGCTCCACATTAATTCCAAATCAGGGTTTTTCGGCCATGTGGCCATCATTGCAAAGGGGTCTTTTAGCTGGTAGGTGACGATTTCTTTGTCCCTGATCACCAGGTTCGAAGATACGGTTTCTAGGATTCTCCGCTGATCTTCAAAATCGCCGTTGATGAAACCATTTCGAGCAGCTTGCGCAGTTCTTAGCACCTGCTCCATTAGTTCGAATATCTGTTCGTCATTCTCTTCGTTCTGGTTGATTTGCAGCTCAAGATTGACTCTTTGCTCGGCAAGATCGGCAGCCTTCGCTTTGTAGAGATCAGCAGCAACGTTGCCCT
>DAOUYN010000182.1 GCA_030666075.1 Actinomycetes bacterium
TCCGGGCCCAAGAATGGACGCTCTCTTTGCGCGCCTTCGACCTGGAAGACCCGCGGTTAATGAATAAATACAGCGTCATCGTCGTGGAGCCGCCACGCCCCGAGCTCGGCAACCCTGAGGGCGCCGAAGTCTTCGGCCGCTGGCTGGCCGGCCAAGAGGGTCAAGACCACATAGCGGACTTCCGGGCGCCGGGCGATAACGACCCCCTCTTTATCCCGGAAAATACCGAAGGCGATGATAGCGGTCGCTACATTTATCGAGATGGGGACCTCAATCGACTCGGGATTAAGCACGATCGTCATGCTATCGCTCCAGGTCTCAGCGACCGCAATCTTCTTCGCCCTGGCCGTCGGCGTGCCTGTCGGGACATGGCTGGCCCTGGGCCGGTTTCGCGGGCGGCGCCTACTGGTAGCCATGGCCAATGCCGGCATGGGACTGCCTCCGGTCGTCGTCGGCCTGACGGTCGCACTTCTGCTGTGGCGATCCGGGCCTTTAGGCGCCTGGGGTCTTCTTTACACTCCGGGGGCGATGATCATCGCCCAACTCATCATCGCCTTGCCGATAGTGATCGCGCTCACCATCTCCGCCATCCAGTCCCTCGACCCGCGGATCGTGATGGAGACCAGGGCCCTCGGAGCATCATCCGTCCAATCCGTACTCGTTTTGTGGCGCGAAGCGCGCCTGGGGCTGCTGGCCGCGGCGATGGCCGGTTTTGGCGGAGCCATATCGGAGGTCGGGGCGGTCCTGATGGTCGGCGGCAACATCCGCGGCCAGACTCGCGTGATGACGACGGCGATCGTGATGGAGACCAGGATGGGCCAGTTCCAGCTGGCGATCGCCCTTAGTATATTACTCTTGACCCTTGTCTTTGTAGCCAACTTTGCCCTGACGTACTTCCAGCAACGGCAGGCTCATGAATAAACTGCTGGAGCTGGAGTCAGTCAAGAAGAGCTATCGCACCGAACGTGTCGTCGATATCGATGAAATGCGCCTGGGCCCCGGCGAAGTGTTAGCGTTGACCGGACCAAACGGGGCGGGCAAGAGCACGCTTCTAAGGATCATGGGATTGCTTGAAAAACCTGATGCCGGCTTCACTCGCTTTAGAGTCCTTGGAGTGAGCCCCAGCCGGCGCACCCAAACTGAACTGCGAAGACGCATAACGGTCGTCTTTCAAGCCCCATATATGTTCCGACGGTCGGTGCGCGACAATATCGTCTTGCCGCTACGATGGCGCCGTCTCACGGGGAGCGATATCCAAGAGCGGATCGCTTCCATTGCCGAGCGGCTCGACATTGATTATCTCGATGAACCGGCACAAGCTCTCTCACGAGGGCAGATGCAACGCGTCGCTCTGGCCCGAGCGCTTATCTCCCGCCCGGAAATACTGCTGCTCGATGAACCGCTCAGCGCCCTTGATTCCGGCATCAAGGCCAAGCTCCTTCAGACCCTCAAAGAAACATTGACCAAAGAAGGCCGCTCCGCGGTCTATGTCACCCATGATACGACGGAGGTCGAAACGATCGCCGACCGCCACCTAGCCATGTCGAACGGGAGCCTGGCCTCTACATCTGAGTAAGGGCATACAACACCATTGGCGCGCAGGGCCGCGACCTGTTTGTCCCCCAACATGATGCCTCCGTTGTTTGGTTCACTATGGCTTATTGTTTACCCGATTGAGCGCTAGATTACCCGGCGGCAACATAAAGGGCGATTGTAATTAACTACACGTTATGTTGTGCTAAAAAAGCACTTGCTTACACAGACAGCTAGAGTCGCAAGTCGGTCGCAACACGGCGAATTTCCGCCGAGTTCGGGGGGTAAGTATACCGACCACGCGCAAACCGGCGACGGAGACACGCACCTCTGTTTGGCAACGACAAAACCTGCTCGTAAGAATGGGGCTCTTCGCGCTGATAGTCGGCCTGATCCCTGTCAGTGTAATAGCCCTATACAGTTACACAGCCAGCCAACGAGCCATAGACGCAAATGCGCGAAATCAAGCTCGTGACCGCGTCGAACAGATCAAAGCGGATTTGGAAGACTACTTTAGCGAATCCCGTGTCGCACTTCTCTCGATTGGCAGCAGTCACGTTTGGGAAACGTACTATTCAGATCCTGAAAGCAGCGCCAAATGGATCCGAGAGCAGGAGGCCATCGTCGCTAAAATCGATGAGGCCGCCGGTCTAGGGATCAATGAGTTTTGTTTTATAGGCACAGACGGCGCGGAAAGAACTCGGTTTGTCAAAGGCAAGGTCGCGAAAGATCTGTCGCTGGACGAAACGGACAACCCCTTCTTCGCCCCCACCTTGGACCTGAAGAGAAACGCTGTGCATCAAACAGCTCCGTACATCTCGCCCGATACGAACGACTGGATGATGGCGACAACCACCCCGATATTCGACGATGAGGGGCGGGTTTTGGCCTTCATCCATTTGGAGCGAAGCGTCGACCAAGTGACACAAATCCTGAAGGCGAACGCCGCTAAGACTGGTGAGACTGCCTTTATTATTGATGCTGACGACCGCGTGTTGTTGTCCTCGGCCACAGACATCGATCACAAAGCGAAGACCCTCAATGCAGACGCATCCGCGGTCGCCATGTCCACCCTGGCGTCGCACACTGACGCGCCTGATCCCGAGAGTGAATTCGATACTGAAGTCACCGCGTATTCAGAGGGTGGTTCAGATTTTTATGTCAGTTCGGAGGTCCTGGATCTTCGAAAGGATAATGTCAACAATTGGCGGGTAGCTTTATCGATACCGCAAAGCACCTCCGGAGAGTATCGGCGAGCGTTTAGGTTCTTCCCGGCCGTTGTCGCGGGAATACTGGTCTTTGTTGCCGGGGCGGCCGTCTTCGTGAGCATGAACCTGTCAAGACCCCTTCACGCACTAGGTAGGGCTGCCGGTAAGATCTCCCAGGGCGATCTCGATGTTGTTGTCGATGTTAAGGGCGGAGGGGAGGTCGGCGATCTGGCCAAGGTCTTCAATAATATGACCGGCAACCTCAAGGTAATGGTCGACGCGGAGAC
>DAOUYN010000087.1 GCA_030666075.1 Actinomycetes bacterium
CTAAAACCGGGGCACATCCGGCGTAATCAGCAGTTAGCTGCCCGCTCAGGCGGGTTAAAGCATGTCCGATGTCGTCTTCGGAAAAAAGCGTTTCATCGAGCACTACATTGCCTCCTCCGAACAGAGGCCGTATTTAACAAGCAGGTTCTTGAGGTCTCGTTGATAGAATATCTTGATATTGATGTGCGGGTACAATTCTCGTAACCGGCGCACTTTGCGGTTTTTCTTGGTCACGAGCTTCTGACTCATCGTCGTCAGCTCGATATATTGCTCTTGGGCGGGGAGATAGAAATCGGGCCTGAAGCTCGAGATTATGGTGCCTTTCGCATCCCAATCGATTGGAAAAGAAGTCGGCTCATATTCCCAGGGGATTCGATAGAAGTCCAATATCCGCGCGCAGACCGCTTCACTCGGATGCGAAAATTTATTGGTTCCCGGCACCGCCGCGTTAGTCCCAGAGACTCGCGGCGCGCAGCGCCTTGTGCAGGACGAGCCGCTTGAGCTTTTCACTCTGACTCAAAAGCTCCCCCAGCTCTCCCGCCGTTCTGGCTCGCGTCTTCGCGCTCTGGTTCTTTAACTGGGGTGTGAGTATCTGTTGAAACAAGAGTGTCTCACGCTGAGCTTGATTCTCATACATCCGCAGGTGTCTAGGTTCAATGCCAAACTTGCTAAGCTCCATAAAGATCTGGAGGATCTCAAAGTCGACTTCGCTGATCGCGAGCCCCTCCCCATCCTTTTCAAGCTCTATCAGCCCGAAGCTTTCAAGAGTTTTAACTGTCTCACCGGTCGCACCAGTCTTTTTCAGGGCTACGGCCAGCGAAACCGGCCCGCGGGCTTCAGTGGACTTCTCTTCGTTCACGTCCGGTTCATCTACGACTACTGATTGGCCGGCCTGCCAGTTATTCATCCGCTCCCTGATCACGGTCAGGGGCAGGAAGTGCTCTTTTTGCAGTCTTAGTATCTCAGAGAGCCGAGCTACATCGTCATCCGAAAAGAGCCTGTAGCCCCCGCTCGACCTCTCAAGGGTCAAAAGACCCTCGTCCTCGAGGTACCGGACCTTGCTGATCGAAAGATCGGGGTAGCGCGCCTGTAATTTCTCGACAGCAGCCCCAATACTGTATGTTTCTTTTCCTTTGACCCTGACTTTACTCACTTTTTGCCGCCCCGCGTTGCTCAATATATACCATCTTGAATTTGCCGATCTGCAGTTCATCCCGGTCACTAAGGACGACCGACTCGACTCTCTCGCGATCGACATAGGTACCATTGAGGCTGCCCGTGTCGACCAATTCGAGCCCCCGCGGGCTGTCCTTAATGACTGCGTGTCTTCGTGAAACCGTGACATCGTCGAGAAATATATCGTTGTCGGGGTCGCGCCCGATGAGCACTTCGCCCGCTTCCAACGAGAACGTCTGTCCGACCCCGATGCCTTTCACTACGATCAGCAACGGCCCCTCGCTCCGCAACTGCTCGAGGTCGACTTGCAACTCATCGCCACTATCGGCTGTAAACGAAAAAGTGTGTGTCAGATCGGCGTGGCCGTTTAATTTCACACCGCATTGGGAGCAGAACTGACCGTCATCAGCATTCGCAGCTCCGCATTTGTCACAAACAAGACTCATTCCGCGAACTTGAAGTCCTTCCGGCTGAACGCCTTGTCAAGCTCTTCCTCGACAGCTTCGATGACTTCCTTGTTCTCTAATAGTTTTCCTAGCTGGTCTTTGTCGACCCGATTCTCAACGTATGGGTCGGCAATGACTTCAGATAGTTTCCGGCCCTGATGGACCTCGCGAACGATATAGTTCATCACGCGCTCTTCAGACACGTCTAAACGCATCTCCTCAAGATACCTCTGGATCGCTTCCCCTAAGGTCTCAGACATGCTCTCTCCTCTTCAACTTGAACCTTAACTATTCCCGGCCTTTAGTCTCGTCTTACCAGGTCTCGAGCGAGTATTTCCGTCAATCGCTCAAGGTCGTGACCGGAGATGGCGCTCGTACCGCTCTTGTGCTTCTCTTTTAGTCGAGCCTTAACCTCCGCCTTCAAGATGTCGATCTTGGCGTGGAGCATCCGGCGCTCGTAAGAAAGTCGTTGCTCTTCGACGTCGAGCCGATCGAGGATTCCCCGGAGATCTTCGTCCGATTTTTCAGAGATCTCAGCGAGCACAGCTGCATTTTCTTCCGTCATCAGGCACCTCGGTCTCTATCGTGGTCAACTACCTGATTAAAACAGATTCAGGAGCGTCTTGACAACCCGGCGGAAGTAACCGCCCGCATTACGGATAGAATATTCCGAGCGAACTGAGCGCCCGACGACCAAGCCGACACGTTCCTGTTGTCCGGTGATCGTCTCGACCTCCAAATACCCGACGTTCTCTCCCCTGTCCAGGGGCAACGTCAGACCCTTATCGACCCCCGAAGTGAGGCGCGCATCTCGTTCTCCAAGAAAGACAAGTTTTGAGATCGAGCGGTTGGCGACCAAGGGGACCCGCTTACCTTCGAGAGATACGACAGCGTAACGCCGGCCCTTGACTACCACCCGGCGGCGATCGAACTTTGTTAACGACCAGTCCAGCAGGCTTACCCCGTCCGCGAACGAACCCTCTCTTGTCGGGCTTCCAAGGACCACCGCTATTACAGAACGCCCGGCGGCCTCGGCCCCGGCCACGAGACAGTAGCCGGACTCGTTAGTAAAGCCGGTCTTGATACCGTTAGCGGGAGCATAACGCTCAAGCAGAGCATTACTGTTATTTAGCGCCCTCACGCCGGGAGCCACGTTCGTGACCCAAGTCGACCGTCGCAGCGCTACCAACGCAGCAAAATCGGGGTTGTCCATCGCTGCCCGGGCGATGAGCGCTAGATCGCGGGCCGATGAGTAATGCTCGGCTCCCGAGGCCAGTCCGTGCGGGACCGTGAACCGGGTCTGTACCGCGCCGAGTTGCGCGGCCCTCTCGTTCATCAGGTCTGCAAAGGCCGGCTCGCTGCCGGCCACGTGTTCCGCCAAAGCAACGGCCGCGTCATTCGCGGAGACCAGCATCAGGGCGTGGAGCAACTCTGTAACACTTCGCTTCTCGCCCGCCTTGAGTCCGATCGAGGCGCCGCCCGTCGAAGCGGCGTACGCACTGACGGTAACTGTCTCATCGTTGGCTGCCCGCTCCAAAACAAGCATTCCGGTCATGATCTTGGTCGTGCTTGCCACGGCCCGGGGAACGTCGGCGTTCTTGCTGTACAGCGTGTCGCCCGTCTTTTTATCCAGCACATATGCGGCGGCTCCATCTACCGCCAGCTTGTCAATATTGAGATCCGCCCCCCACGCGGCAACGGGGAGTGACAACAATATAGAGACGGTCAGGATTACATGGAGAAATGTGATTGTCCGAAGTCGCATCACGGCCAAAAATACCATACTATCAATCGTTTATCTCATTCCATTCGGTTTTTTCCTTTAAGAGTCGACCCGAACGTGCCGATTTAAGAAATACGGGAAATGAAAGGTAATGAATGAGATATCGTAAGTTGGAGCTACTCCTGCTGTCCATCGGACTATTAGGGATCCTCATATCTATCTTAACCGCGCTGATCAACGGGGCCCGTGTCGGCGAGCTCCTAGGACAGGCGCTTTTTGTTCCGGTCCTCTTCTTCGCTCTTCACTATGGACGCCGGGCCGGGTATGCGGCGGCGGTCGGATCAGCCCTGCTGTACTTGATGATCAACACCCGGGCGCTAGGAGAGATCGATCTGTCTGTGGGGGACGGTCGCCTCGTAATGCTCCAGGCACTGGCGTTTGGTATCGTCGGCATCATCGGCGGCGAGCTCGCCATGCGAATCAAATACGTGGTCGCGCACGTCACCGATGAGGGGCTTATAGATACACACACAAAAGTCTTTAGCCATGAGTATATCGAGCGCCTCGTCGAGAAGCTCTGGGCTGGATACGATCGTCAGGGAAAGGGCTTTTCGGTGCTCTTCATCGAGCTGCGATGGGCTGAAGAACCGACTGATAACGCGCGCTCCAAGCAGATCAGCCGGATCGCGGATGTGTTACGCAGCACGGTCCGCCTCGTGGATGAAGTCGGGTATCTGCGCGACGGCCGCTTCTGTCTTATCTTGCCTGACACGTCAGCTGGCGGCGCTGCCGTCGTCTACTCCCGGGTCAGGAAGACGTACTCTAAAATGAAGCAGTACGCTCGTCTGACCGCCGACTTGCATGAAGAGATACTGAGCCTCCCCGATGATGAACTGCTGATCAAGGAGATCCTGCTGCCCAACACCAGCATACGCGTCACTGCTTAATAGTATTGTCGACCGGTTCCGTCAATCGCTTTCCCCCGGCTTTCGCTACCCTTTGCAGTCTGACTGACGACTCTTCGCGCACCGTTACCTCGACCCCACGCAATGTCTCCAACTTGTCGCGAATCCCACGCGGAAGAGTGATCGCCTGCGCCAGGAGCATCGGCGGACCGAGGGCCTCTATGCGCAGATCGGAATCAAGCTCACGACCATCAAGATAAAGTTTTCCGTCGCTCCGCCAGATCCCGGCGCTATGAGCAAGTCGATGATTGTTTATTGAGATGGCCCACGCACCGGAGGCCCTCAACTCTTCGACTATCTGTCTGATATCGAGCCCGACCAGCAAGTTCTCAGCATTCACGATTTCGATAGTCACACCCGGTCCGGTCACGTCTGTTTCACCGACAAATTTGGTCAGCTCGACTATCTCCTCGCTCGTTCTTGTCAACATCGCCTGCCCATCGACGTTCGAATCCCGAAATTCCATCAGCTTTATCCGCTCGTTCAGCAACTCGCCGCGGATACCTTCAATATCACCATTGAGTTCGTCGATTATCTCTACAAGGTCAGCTTCAGCCTCTGATTCTAAACGCTCGCTAAGACGCTCGTGCGAGCGCATCTGGATGACGAACCCGAACCCGACGAGCATCAAGGCAAACGCCAGGATGAACTGGGTGCGCCAAACCCGGGCGCCTGGACTCATTCCGCCAACTCTCCGAAAAGGTGCCGCCGGATAAGAGCGAGATTCTGAAAGACGCGAACACCGAAGGCGACGACCGCCGCCAAATAGAGTTCGATCCCCAAGTTATCGCCGACATAGACGATCAACGCGGCGAAAGATGTGTTGACGAAGAACCCGCCGACAAAAACTTTCTCATCAAAGCGTCCATCCAGGTTGGCGCGCAGCCCCCCGAGGGC
>DAOUYN010000140.1 GCA_030666075.1 Actinomycetes bacterium
CAACGTGTCGGTGGAAGCGGTGGAGACCGAAAACCCCATCGCCATCGGAGAACCGACCGAAGTGGCGCTGGCACTCCTCGGACGCCGGGCGGGGCCGGAGCCGCCCTGGGCAAGAGTCAGCGAGGTCCCTTTCGATTCAAACAGAAAGAGGATGACGACGGTTCATCATTCGTCGGAGCGTTTTATCAGCTTCACCAAGGGCGCCTTCGATGTGCTTTTTGCCCGGACCACAACCGTCTGGACCGGGACCGCGGTGATCGAGCTGCCCAAAGCCGAACGAGAAAAGATCGAAGCAACTGCTGAAAAGATGGCCGCCGACGGCCTGAGGGTCCTGGCACTGACCTGCCGCTTTTGGCCGCAAGAGCCCGATATCGACGATCCATCTCTGGAGCAAGGGCTCGTCCTTCTCGGCCTGGTCGGGCTGATGGATCCACCGCGCGCCGAGGCGATCAGGGCCGTCGAGGTGAGCAAGCACGCGGGAATCACGCCCGTGATGATAACCGGCGACCACCCGGCGACCGCTCTACGCATCGCGCAGACCTTAGAGATCGTCGAGAAAGGGCATCCGGTCGTGACCGGCGCGCAACTCGAGCGGCTCGACGGCGACCAACTCCGGCAACTCGTTCGGGAGACACGCGTCTACGCCCGGGTGGCCCCCGAGCATAAGATTAAGATAGTAAAAGCGCTGCAGGCCAACGGTGAGATAGTGGCCATGACAGGCGACGGCGTCAACGATGCACCGGCTCTCAAATCGGCGGACATCGGAGTCGCTATGGGTGTGACCGGGACTGATGTGGCTAAAGAGGCTTCAGACCTCGTCTTGCTTGATGACAATTTCGCGACCATCGTCCAGGCGGTCGCCGGAGGCCGGCGCATCTACGATAATATCCGGCGCTTCATCAAGTACACCCTGACCTCCAACACCGCCGAGATCCTGGTGATGCTGCTGGCCCCGTTCGTCGGTCTGCCGATCCCTTTGCTGCCCATTCACATCCTGTGGATAAACCTGGTCACAGATGGGCTCCCGGGCCTAGCGCTGGCGACCGAGGGCCCTGAGTCCCGGCTGATGGACCGCTCCCCGCGTGACCCGCGCGAGAGCGTTTTCGCCCGCGGACTCTGGCAACATCTTATCTGGGTCGGGATCTTGATGGCCGCCGTCTCGCTCTTTTCACAAGCCTGGTCGCTCGGGCACAACGGCGCCTGGCAGACGATGATCTTCAGTGTTCTCGCCTTATCGCAGATGGGCCATGCACTAGCCGTCCGCTCCGAAACCGACTCGCTCTTTTCCCAGGGCCTATTCACCAATCGTTTTTTGTTCGGCTCGGTCATGCTGACTCTGGGGCTGCAACTGGCCATCATCTACACTCCAGCGCTCCAAGCGTTATTCCATACACAGGCCCTGACCATGGCCGAGCTGGCAACGGTTCTCGCTCTCTCGACAATCGTCTTTTTCGCCGTCGAGGTTGAAAAGTTGATCAAACGCCGTGGCTGATCATGGTGTTCGTTCCGGGACGCTCAACGTGTATAATCTTGGGCGCTAGACAGCCGAGACCCGAACGCGCCAAACAGGAGGAACGGACCCGTTTATGGAGATAATCGACCTTTTCTTGCAC
Source organism: Actinomycetes bacterium (assembly GCA_030666075.1). GTDB lineage: Bacteria > Actinomycetota > Aquicultoria > CAJVYJ01 > JAUVQD01 > DAOUYN01. The sequence goes on from DAOUYN010000140.1 coordinate 1,614, forward strand.
CTGGACGAGTACCTGACCGAGATCATCCAAGACTATGGCGCCTGGACATATCTCATCCTGTTTCTCATTATCTTCCTGGAAACCGGCCTGGTGGTGACACCATTTCTTCCGGGGGACTCCCTGCTTTTCGCGGCCGGCGTCTTGGCGGCCGGGGGATCGCTTGAGGTCGGGTTCCTCTTCTTGCTGCTGGCGACCGCCGCCATCCTTGGAGACACCGTCAACTACCAGATCGGACACTATGTCGGCCCGCGAATATTCGAACAAGAAAGAATACGCTTCTTAAAAAAGGAGCACTTGGAGCGGACCCACGCCTTCTACGAAAAGCACGGGGGCAAGACGATAATCCTGGCCCGGTTCATGCCTATCATTAGAACATTCGCCCCGTTCGTAGCCGGTGTCGGCAGCATGACTTATTCGCGGTTTCTGAGCTTTAATATCGTCGGCGGCATCATCTGGGTGGCCATGTTCACTTTTGCCGGCTACTTCTTCGGTAATATCCCGATCGTGAAAGACAATTTCGAACTTGTCATTCTGGCGATCATCGCCATCTCGGTGCTGCCGGGAGTGATCGAGTTCTTCCGTCACCGCTCAGCAGCGGTACCCGCAAAGGAGTAAGCGGGCCGCGCACACTATCGAACGGGTTCGGCCAACGCCAGCTTCACCAAAGATTCCACCAGATCTTCAAAGTCTATCCCTGCCGCCCTGGCAGCTTCGGGAAAAAGACTCGTCGGTGTCATCCCCGGGATCGTGTTTATCTCCAGGATGTATGGAAGATCGTCCTCTTGGTCGACGATAAAATCTACTCTTGAAAAACAAGAACACCCCAAGCCCACATGGGCCGCTATCGCGAACGCTTCGGCCTTTTTGACGACTTCCGGCGAGACGCGGGGCGGAATGATATGTTCGCTCTTGCCGGGGGTGTATTTGGCCTCGAAATCATAGAACTCGCCGTCCGAGACGATCTCAATGGTCGGCAGGGCACGGGGCTGTTCTGTCCCGAGCACGCCGGTGGTTATCTCCGTCCCCGCGATAAACTCTTCGGCGATAGCCTCTCCAAACTTGACGGCATCACGCACAGCTGATTCGATATCGGCCTTGTCCCGGACTATGCGGACGCCGATAGCCGAACCGGTCTTGGACGGCTTGATCACCATCGGCAGACCAAGAGCCCCCACCAGCCGCTCAACGAGCTGGTCAGTCCGTTCTTCGCCCAGCTCCCGGGAGCTGACCGGCAGGTGAAACGGAGCGGGGATGCCCATGGCGCTAAACAACATTTTCGAACGGATCTTATCGATGCCCACCGCGCTGGCCAAAACACCGGAACCGACATAGGGCACGTCGATTATTTCAAGAAGTCCTTGAATCGTCCCGTCCTCGCCCGGAGAACCATGAAGGGCGATAAAGACGATGTCGGCCTCGCTGGCCTTTAGTTTGTCGACGATGTCTTCATCAAGATCTATCTTGGCGACATCATAGCCGCGAGAGATAAGCGCTTCGCTTATCTTTTCCCCTGTAATCAGCGATATCTCGCGCTCGACTGAAGACCCTCCCATGAGGACGGCCACTTTCGGTTTCGTTCGCGAGGTCTTTACCTCAGGGCTCAAGCGCCGCTCAGGTTATATTTCTCTAGTTCTTCTTTGAGTGCCCCAAGTCGTTTGCGCACCTGCTTCTCGTGCGAGCCGAAGACACCGTCCATCTTGCCAACGGCCAAATCGAGACTGTCGCGGGCATTATCGATCAGGTCTTGCGCTGACACCCGGAAGCCTTCGGCGCCGGAGGCCAATTTCTCTCTGGTCGATTCGCCGGACTCAGGCGCCAACAAGATGCCGGCAACCACCCCTATAGCCACTCCCGTAATGATCCCGATACCAAAGTCTTGTAATGAGAACCTTCGCTCCACTGTCTACCTCCAAAACGCTTACCAAGCAATAATACCATATCGTCGCCCCACTCTAGAATACTGTCAACAGCAACTAGGCCTGTCGTTCGAGCTCACGAAGGGCAGCAACAGTCTCGTCTATCTGCTCGTCTGAGGAATAATGACCTGGGCTCAACCGGAGAACTCCCATTGTTTCCGTGCCTATCAGCTCGTGGGCCTTTGGAGCGCAAAGCCCC
>DAOUYN010000212.1 GCA_030666075.1 Actinomycetes bacterium
GCGCCCACCAGCCCGATACCGTCAGTATTATAGAGCTTGTAGATTAGAGTATTCCCAGCCTAAGAGCATAGGCATTTTTATGGGGCGGTCAAGCGCTAATATCAGGCCCGTTGATCAGACTTTCTCAAGAAAACGCGATACTCCCCATCCTGCTCACGAACGCCGAGGTATTCGTGGCCCATCGAGTCACACCACGCCGGCATATCTTCTTTAATGCCTTCATCGCTCGCCACAACCTCTAAGACTTTCCCGACGTCCATACTATCGACGAGCTTGGCTGTCATAATGATAGGCATCGGACAAAGGAGGCCGTAGGCGTCCAAAGTCTCGTCCGCGGTGATGTTGCCTGGATCTGTCGTTGTTGTTTCGCTCATATCATCCAACTCCTTTAGCTCTCTATATAAAGAGATTGACGCTGCTTTGCTCGGCCTCGGCCAGATAAGTGACGACGCCGGCGTAACTGTCGATCTCATCGCGCAGCGCCGACTTCTCGATACCCATGATGCCCATGGTGATAGTGCAGGCGATTATCTTCACGCCCATCTCCTTGGAAAGGGTCAACATCTCCTCGGGCGATGGCATCCGGTGCTGGAGCATAAGCTTCTTCATCATCGAAGTGCCGGCCCCGCCCATGTGAAACTTGGAAAGCGGCAGGTTGTTGGTGCCGCCTTTGTTCATCCAGCCGAACATCTTCTTCATCCAACCCTTGGCTGTATTCTTGGCCTTGTTCTTCCTCAATACGTTCAGTCCCCAGAACGTAAAAAAGAGAGTGACTTCCTTCCCCATCGACCTAGCACCGGTGGCGATATTGAAAGCCGCCAGCACCTTGTCTAGTTCGCCGCTGAAGACGACGATGGTCACCTTGTTCTTCGTTTCCTTGGTCACGATGGCGGCCGGTTCGGCGGCCGCGGCTGTCGTGACTCCTTCGCTCTTATCGCTCATTGGTTTTTCCTCCATCTCAAGCCCCTTGGGCCGCCGCATCGTGGGCCAGAGGGCTCATCGCCCGCAGCCGTTCGACTATCGGCGGCAATGTCTTTATAACGTAGTCTACTTCCTCTTGCGTATTGTTCCGGCTCAAACTGAAAAGCAATGAACCGTGAATCTTCTCCTGCGGCACGCCCATGGCGGTCAGGACATGCGAAGCCTTGAGCGCTCTCGAAGTACAGGCCGAGCCGCTGGCCGCGGCGATGCCGCCCATGTCCAACATGATCAACATCGATTCGCCTTCTATATATTCGATGCGGAGATGAACATTGCCCGGCAGACGCTCGGTCGGATGACCGTTTAGCGTCGAGCGGTCGATAGCGCCTGTCAGTCCGGTTATCAAGCGGTCTCTGAGCCCCGCCATCTTCTCCGAGCGCTCCGCCATCTCCGCCTTCGCCAACTCGGCAGCCTTACCTAGGCCCACGATAGCTGCGACATTCTCCGTCCCGGCCCGGCGCCCGCCTTCTTGGATGCCGCCGTCGATCAGCGGATGCAAGCGCGTGCGTTTTCTGACGTAAAGGGCTCCGGCCCCAGCCGGCCCGTGGAACTGGTTAGCGGAAAGACTGAGCGCATCGACACCAAGCTCATCGACCGCGACCGGGATCGTCCCGGCAGTAGCCACTGCATCTGTGTGAAAGGCGATCCCCCGCTCTTTGACGATCTTAGCGATCGCGGGAATCGGCTCAATCGTGCCGACCTCGCCGTTGGCGTGCATAATCGAAACCAGGACCGTATCTTCCCTAAGAGCCGCCTCGACAGCACCCGGATCGACCAGCCCGTCCTCATCGACCGGGACATAGCTGACTTCCCAGCCGTCGTCCGCCAACCGTTTGGCGGCCTGCAAAACAGAAAAGTGTTCGATAGCCGAGACGACAATATGCCGCCCCTTCTTGGCCTTGGCGGCGCTCAAACCCTTGATGGCCAGGTTGTTGGCCTCGCTGCCGCTCGCCGTGAATATTATCTCTTCCGGCGCCGCCCCGATGAGCTCGGCCACCTGTGTCCGGGCCTCTTCAACAGCCGCCTTGACCCGCTGACCCGGACTGTGGAGTCCCGATGGGTTCGCGTAGATTTCACCGATATAAGGCGTCATCGCTTCCACGACCCGCGGATCGGGCCGTGTAGAGGCGGCGTTGTCCATATACGCGCTCATTTTATTTGTGGATTCAGTTGCCATCTCTCTCCCCTTTGCCGCTCAGCTCAGCTAGTGTGACCCGCGAAAGGACTCTTTCATTGGCTTCCTTCAGTTCTGCCCAGACGTCCCGCAGCCGACACGCGCTGCCGCCGGTATGGCAGATATTGGGTTCGGCCTCGTTGACGCACCCCTTGGGCATCACCGGACCCTGCAGGTTCGTGACTATATCAAGCAGGGTGATAGTCTCGGGCGGCTTGGCCAACGTATAGCCGCCCTCCGGGCCGCGCGTACTCGTCACCAGACCGGCATTGACCAGCGCCCCCAAAACCTGGGTCAAAAACGGCACCGGGATAGCCTGACGTTCCGAGATGAGGCTCCGCTTGACCGGGGCCCCGCCGCCGGCTATCTCAGTCATCGCCCGGATGCCGTACTCTGCTTTCGACGAGATGTTCATGCTCGATTATTAACATTGTTTATCTAGTT
>DAOUYN010000193.1 GCA_030666075.1 Actinomycetes bacterium
CGTCTGGGCTTCGTTGAGGCTCCGTAGCCAAGCCCGCCAATGACCCCAGGCTTTTCGTGCTGGGAGAATGCTCAGTAGGTACCGAAGCATCAGCGCCTCGAAGACCCAAAAGGCGATCCGACCCGAGATAATCGCCCGGGCTGGTGCCTCCAAGTCGATGATCGCGTACCTTCGGATCACCGGTATCAGAAAACCGTTCTGGCGGGGGCGGTAAGGGTGCGGTGTCCACTCAAAATGTAGGCGAGCCAAGTTTGCCGAGAGGTATCGTGCCTGCTCGATGGCGGTTTGGGCGGTCGCCGGGACCGGCTTGCCGGTTCGTGGGTCCGTAAAGGCGGCCATGTCTCCGAGGACGAAGCAACCGTCATCGGGCAGGGAAAGCCAGCGGTCTACGAAGTAGTTGCCTTTATGGTCGCGGGCCGCTCCGGGCAGCCAGTCTTGGTCGCGCCCGCTGACCCCGCCCGTCCAGAGTAGAATATCGTAAGCGAGACGTTCGCCGCTCGATAGTTCCACGGAAACATTACTTGCACTTTTTATCGTCGAATCGACGCGGATAGAAACATCGTGCTGGCGCAGCCGGTCTGAAACCCTCTCGCTTACCTTAGCTCCGAGCGTCGGGAGCAGCCGCGCCCCGGCCTCGATGATCGTGATCTGCGTTGCCGTTTGTTTGCCGTCCCCCAAGAGTTTCAAGGCCGGCGCCAATTCTCCGACCAGCTCGGCGCCCGTGAATCCTCCGCCGCCGACCACGATCTTGATGGGGGCGTTCCGGCGCTCACACAACTCCTCTTTCAAGCGATGGCGCAGGTGTCCGGCGTCATAGATATTTTTGAACGGTATAGCATGCTCGCGCAACCCCGGAATACCGAAATAGTCGGTGTTGTTGCCGAGCGCGACCACCAGGGTGTCGTAGCTAAGCGGGCCGCTGTCGAGAATGACCTCATGGCGGTCTCGGTCTATCGATTCAACAGTGCCGCGCTGAAATCTGATGCCGGTTGTTTTTAGTATCTCGGAAAGAGGGATGCAAACGGCGCGGTTGGCGGTCTCTCCGGTTCCGGCCAGATAGAGGGCCGGCGTCAGCAGGTGGTAAGGGTGCGCGTCGACCAGCACCACTTCGACCTCCTCGGCTCCCAAGTGCTGTTCCAGACCGAGGGCACAGTTCAGGCCGCCAAAGCCCGCGCCCAACACGACTATTCTTGATCGCGATCCATTGACAGTTCCCATGTCCTGGGAGTACCCAAAAGAGACTGAAGTCCATCGAAAAAGAAGAACCCTTGAGGTCAAGGGTTCTTCTAGAGCACAAATTGTCGTCTGCGCTATTTAGCGCAACAATCTTTCGCGGCCTTACCGGAGCCGCATGCGCACGGAGCGCAACACTCAGCAGCTTTTTTTTCGGAACCACAGTTACAGGTTTCTTCAGACATCATGAGCCTCCTTTCGGGATCGGAGTTTGTGTGGAAAATATGCCCTTTCCGGCGACTCATGAAAAAAGAAAAGTGTTGCTAGGAATCTACTTCTTTGGGGGTGACCACGCGACGCCTAGCTCGAATGGTTCAAAAGGCAAAGTGTAGTCGTCGGTCGAGGCGCCTACGGTCAATCTAAGAGAACCCTCGTTGTAGGCGGCGGGCGGGAAGGTGAGGATGCCTAGAGCACTCATTCCCGTCGGTAAATCGGTAGGTAGGCGGTCATAGTCTGGCGCTGGGGCGAGATTAAGCGCTAGTTCGCGCGGTCCCTGAAAAAGCTTCATGCGGTTATTGTTGAGCCTGACGGTCCGCTCGGTAGCGTTGTCTATCCGCACGTAGACACGGGTCTCCTTGGCGGCAAACTCGACCTTTTCAATCGCGACCGTCACCTTGAATTGAGTGTCAGAAACTTTTGATTTGACCAAGTTGCGGGTCGGGGCCCGGATCTCGTAGGAGGGGATCTGCTCAAAAACATCGGCACGCACGAAAGGCAGGTATTCGCCCACATCGTCGAACCGGCTCCTTGGGTCGATGTCCAGCGTGCCTTTGAAGCGGACGTAGTCGTCGATGCTGATCTCAAGATCATCTGTTTCGATCAGCACATAGAACCTGGTCTCAGACTCATCGGGATCGGCCTGGACCTCGACTCTCCAGGCTCCACCGTCGGCTCCGCCGGGCTGGGCCACGACGCGACCGGTCAAGCCGACCTGCTCACCGATGTATCCGTCGGGATCGGCCGTGAGAGGTCCTAGATTGAGATTGCTGAAGGGCTCAGCTTGCTGATTGTCGCTGTTACCGGTGGCCAGAGTCGCTCTACTACAGCTAGATAACACCGCCACCGCGGCAAACAAACCTAGGACTAGAAGCACTCGGCGAAATTGCCTGTTCACGAGCATTATTCTAAACGAAACCGGTGCCGAGGCAAAGACCGTTAGTTGGCTAGCAGCGCCACTTCGCCGACTAGTACGATCCGCGGCTCGCGTTCCTTTTCCGGTCCCGTCGTTCTTTGCCGGGTCACAACGACCTGGTCAAATCGCTCGATATTCAGGATCCGCCGCGTCCCCGAAATCCGCGCCGACCCGTCTTGATCGACCCGGAATCTTCTCAGCGGTATTTTGACGTCTTCAAGTCCGTCCCAGAGCCAGATCCGGTATATCACACGTCCTCTATTTAAAGAGTGAACAGACCCCTTGTATCTTATGCGCGAGATGTCTTCGTCGGTCGCCCCGATGTTGAAGTCCAGCGAACCACCGGCTTTTTTGGGGGCCAGCGGGGTCCGCTCCAGCTTGACGCTTTCTGCTTCGCCTTCGCCTTCATCCTGGATACGGTGGCCGGCCTGACTGGCTGCACCGGCCGCCACGATGAAGAGCGCGACCAACAGCAGTAGGGCTAAACGAAGGACTCTTAATCGTCTACTATTGCCGGCTGAAGTCACGACTGCCGCCATAG
>DAOUYN010000065.1 GCA_030666075.1 Actinomycetes bacterium
TGGACGACGACTTCAATTCCGCCGAAGCTCTACCGGCGATATTTAGACTGGTCAAAGAAGTCAATACGCTTATCGAGGGGGCGCAGGAACTTCCGGTGGCCGAAGCGCTCCACAAGGCAAAAGAAACTATTATCGAGCTGACGAGCGCCGTTGGTCTTAGCTTGAAATCCGAGGGTGACTGGCTCTCTATTGAAGCGCCTCTTCGCGAGTTGGCAAGAAGCGTGATCGGCATGGCCCCCGGCGACATTAGCCGCGAGGCGATACTCAACGCCCTTCTCGAGCGCCGCGAGAGCGCTCGGCGGGAGCGGGAGTGGGATATCTCCGATACCATCCGCGACCGGCTTCAGGAGATCGGCATCGAGATTGAGGACACTGCTGCCGGTCCCCGCTGGAAGCTCATCGCTCACTGATGGAGTTGGTCTACGGGCGTCGGCCGGTGGCGGAGGTACTCGATGGTCCCCGGCGCATCCACAAGGTCTACGTAGCCGCCGGAAAAAGGATCGATGATCGCGTCCAATCCCTTCTGTCAGCCGCTCGCCAGCGCGATATCGTTATTATCGAGTCGACCCGGGACGAAATGGATGAGCGCTTCGGCGATGTCGTCCATCAAGGGCTGGGAGCTGAGGTGTCACCGTACGTCTATGCCGAGCTCCCGGACGTCTTGGGCGGACCCGAAGACAGGACTGATAGGCTGATAGTCGCCCTCGATCAAGTGACCGACCCTCAGAACCTCGGGGCGGTTATCCGCACGGCTGCCGCCGCAGGCGCCGACGGCATCGTGGTCGGGAAGAATCGCAGCGCCGCCGTGACCCCGGCGGTCGTCAAAGCATCGGCCGGCTTGACGGAGAAGGCGAGAGTGGTCCAGACAAATCTTAGCGATGCCCTGATCCGGCTAAAAGACGCCGGCTTTTGGGTCGTGGGCGCGGACGGTTCGGGTACTGAGCGCCATTGGGACCTGGATCTAACCGGCAAGACGGTTGTCGTGCTGGGCAGCGAGGGTCAGGGGCTCTCGCGTCTAGTTCGCGAGCGGTGCGACTGGCTCGCCGCTTTACCGCTGGCGCCTGGCGTCGATTCCTTGAATGTCTCGGCCGCGGCCGCGGTTTTCCTCTATGAAGTGCTCAGGCAGCGGAGAAAGGCATGAGCCCCCCGGGGCGCCCCCCGCTGCTCTTGATAGATGGTCATAACGTCGTGTTCGCGACCAAGAAGTACCGCCAGGCGTTAGAGAGCCAAGACATGCGAGGCGCTGTCAATGTCGTCGTCAATGACCTGGTCAATCTGGCGGCCAGTGGCGGACCGGAGATCATCGCCGTATTTGACGGCCGGGAAGCGGGTTCTTCTGAAGTCGTCTCGCCCGGCCTGCGGGTCGTTTTTTCGCCCGGCAACCGTTCGGCCGATACAGTGATCGAGCGCCTGGTTTTCAAGATGGCCAACGAATGGGAGATAACGGTCTGTACGGCCGACTTCGCGCAGCAGAAAGTAGTGCTGCGCGATGGTGTAGGTCGGATGTTCCCCTCCGGCTTGATAGACTTAATGGATGACGTGAGCGAGGAATCCCAGCCGCAGCGCCAAGGGGATCGCCTGCTCAGAGTGGAAGATCAGCTACCTGACGACATCCGGGAGGCTCTAGACAAGATGAGAAACAAATGACCCCCCGACTCTGCTACAATCAGCCGCATGACTGACGTGATGGAGCGCCTAAAAGCAGCCGGGTACGAGGCCGTGATCGGCCTGGAGATCCACGTCGAATTGAGCACGGCCAGCAAGATGTTCTGCGACTCAGCCGTCACTTTTGGAGAGCCCCCCAACACTCACGTGTGCCCGGTTTGCCTAGGCCTTCCCGGGACATTGCCCGTAGTCAACGAAACGGCTGTCGAGCATACGGCCAGGATCGGCCTGGCGGTCGATTGCGATATTGCCGGATTCACTCAGTTTCACCGGAAGAACTACTTCTATCCGGACATGCCCAAGAACTATCAAATATCCCAGTTCGACCTGCCGATCTGTATTGATGGAGATGTCCTGGTCGAGCTCGAAGATTATGAACGGCACGTCGGGATCACCAGGGTCCATATGGAAGAAGACACGGGAAAACTGATACATATCGGCAAGGGCGGGCGCATCGCTCAAGCAGACTATTCGTTGGTCGATTTCAACCGCGCCGGGACGCCTTTAGCCGAGATCGTCACCGAGCCCGATATCCGGACACCGGAAGAAGCCCGCCTCTTCGCCCAGAAGCTGCGGAGTATCGTCTTGCACCTCGGAGTATCGGACTGCAATATGGAAGAAGGTTCGATGCGCGTCGACGGTAATTGCTCGATAAGGAAAGTCGGGGTCGCCGAGCTGGGCACGAAAACGGAAGTCAAGAACATGAATTCATTCCGGGGGCTGGCGCGGGCGCTCGAATATGAGCTTGGCCGCCATCTCGACCTGATAGAAGAGGGGGAGCGCGTTGTCCAGGAGACCCGGCACTGGGACGCCAACAAGAATCTGACTACCTCGCTTAGGTCGAAGGAAGAGGCGCATGATTACCGATATTTCGCCGATCCCGATCTGGTTCCGTTGGAATTGGGGAGCGACTGGATCGATGCGATCCGACGCGACTTGCCTGAACTTCCCGATGAGCGGGAAGCTCGCCTGATGCAGAAGTTCGGGATACCGGCGTATGACGCCCGATTCATGACGCAATCCAAGGCTCACGGCGACTACTTCGAGGCGGTGATGGCGTCTTTTGGGGACGGCAAGACTGCCAGCAACTGGATGATGGGCGAGCTGGCCGCCGCTCTTAACGCGGTGTCGCTCGATATTGAAAACTCACCTGTCGAGCCGCAGGGCTTGGCGCGTATGTTGACCCTGGTGAAAGACGGGACGATCAGCGGCAAAATGGCGAAAGCGGTCTTTGAGGAGATGTTCAAGACCGGCCAGTCCGCTGATAAGATAGTTGAAGCCAAGGGGATGAAACAGATATCCGATCCGAACGCGATCGCGGTGCTTGTTGATGAGGTCATGGCCGCCAATGCGCCGGCGGTCAGCGAATATCGTGAGGGGAAGAAACAAGCCTTTGGGTTCCTGGTCGGCCAATGTATGGCCGCCTCTCGCGGCCAAGCCAATCCCGGCCTGGTCAACAAGGTCTTGCGCGAGAAACTAGACGCTTCCTAGGACCTGCCTACCTTGCCCGGCCTGGGCGGTTAGGGTAAAATCATCTTGGTTCATTCCCGCTAGAGCATCGGCTGAAAGTGATTTGGCCTGGTCTTGGGTCAAGCGTAGCCCCCAGATGCCTCGCGTTTTTTTGCAGACCACCCACCATTCGAAAGGGAACTATGACCGATCAAGAACTACTTGATTTTCATATCGAGCCCGACGATCCTGACGCTAAACCCGTCAAGATAGACGATACTACCCTGCGCGACGGCGAGCAGACTGCCGGCGTCGTTTTTGCCAACGAGGAGAAGCTGCACATCGCGAAGCTCCTCGATCAACTAGGCGTCGAGCAGATCGAAGCCGGTATCGCGGCCATGGGCGGCGATGAACTGAAGACGCTCAAGAAGATCGTCAAGCTCGACTTGAGGACCAGCGTCCTTGGCTGGAACCGCGCAGTCATCGACGATATCAAGAAGTCTATCGATTGTGGCGTCGATGCCGTGGCTATCTCGATCGCGGTGTCGGACATCCACATCCAAACCAAGCTGCGCAAAGACCGCCAGTGGGTCCTCGACCGCATTAAGACATCGGTCGACTATGCCAAGAGCCGAGACGTGTATGTTTCGGTCAACGCAGAGGATGGGTCGCGCGCCGATCTCGACTTTCTAGTCGAATTCGGGTTGAACGCCAAGGAAGTCGGAGCCGATAGGCTGCGTTTTTGCGATACGATCGGCGTACTCGATCCGTTCAAGACTTATCATGTCATTCAGCACTTAGTAAAAGAGTGTCAGGGACTCGAGATCGAGATGCACACCCATAATGATTTTGGAATGGCCACAGCGAATGCCATGGCCGGCATCAAGGCCGGGGCCACGTGGGTCAACGCCACTGTTAACGGGCTTGGCGAGCGGGCCGGTAATGCGGCGCTCGAGGAAATAATCATGGCGCTCAAATATATCGGGGATGTAGACCTTGGCTATCAGACAAAGATGCTGCGGGAACTCTCAGAGTATGTCGCTCAAGCCTCGGGTAGGCAGATCCCGGTATGGAAGGCGATCGTCGGCACGAACGTCTTTGCTCACGAGTCCGGTATTCACGCCGATGGGGTCCTCAAAAACCCCAAGACGTACGAAGCTTTCTCTCCTGAAGAGGTCGGCCTCCAGCGGCAGTTGGTTTTAGGTAAGCATTCCGGAAGCGCTTCCATCCTTGCCAAGTACAGCGAATACGGCATCGATCTGTCCCAAGAAGAGGCCCAAGAGGTCCTCGTGGAGGTGCGGCGGATGGCCGTGCGGCTTAAGCGGACGCTTTTTGACAAAGAACTCGTTTATATTTACAACGATTACCGGGCGAAAGCCGAGGAAAAAGAAGCCTGATGGGCCTGACGCTCAGCGAAAAGATACTGACAAAAAAGAATAAAGGAGCCCGGGCCGGCGAGATAGTCATTGTTGAAGTCGACGTTGCCGCCGCCCAGGACGGTACCGGACCATTATCGATAGAGCAGATAGAAGAACTTGGCGGGAAAGTGGCGAATCCCGCAAAAACGATCTTTTTCATCGATCACGCAGCGCCGAGTCCCCGCAGTGAGCTTTCCAATGCCCACCAGACGATTCGCGCGTTCGCAGCCGCGTCCGGGGCCCAACTTTCAGACATCAATGAGGGCATCATCCATCAGCGGTTGGTCGAAAGCTTTGTCAGCCCGGGCGATGTTGTTGTCGGAGCCGACTCACATACGTGTATGTCGGGCGGCTTGGGCGCATTCGCTACCGGTATGGGCTCGACCGATATTGCCATAGCTATGGTCTCCGGGAAGACATGGATGAAGATACCCGAGACCTTTCGCATAGTGGTCGGGGGAGAGTTCCAGCAAGGCGTCGGGGCTAAGGATCTGATCCTGTATCTGATCGGCAAGATCGGCGCCGACGGCGCCACTTACAAGGCGCTCGAATTCGGCGGGGAAGCTGTCCTGAACATGGACCTTCCCGACCGCCTCACGATCGCCAATATGGCTGTTGAGGCCGGGGCCAAGGCCGGACTTTTTCCATCCGACGACAAAACGCGGCGCTTTCTCGCCTCCTTGGGGCGGGAGGGTGACTGGCAAGAGTTGCGGCCTGATCCGGACGCAGAGTACGAGCGCGTCTACGAGATAGACCTGTCGGCCCTCGAGCCGATGGTGGCCGCGCCTCACACCGTCGATAACACGAAGACAGCCGCAGAAGCCGCCGGGGTCGAGCTCGACCAAGTCTTCATCGGCAGCTGTACCAACGGGCGGATCGAGGACCTGCGGGTAGCGGCCAAGATCTTACGGGGCCGTGAGAAGCATTCGGGGGTCCGCCTCATCGTCACACCCGCATCGCGGCAGGTCTATATACAGGCAGTCAAAGAGGGTCTGCTTGAAGACCTGGTCGAAGCGGGAGCGATGATCACCGGTCCGGGCTGCGGAGTCTGTGTCGGTGTCCATGGCGGCATTCTGGGCGACGGAGAAGTCTGCCTGGGAACCTCCAATCGCAATTTTCAGGGCCGCATGGGCAATCCGAAAGCAGAAGTCTATCTTGGCTCTCCGGCAACGGCCGCCGCCAGCGCTTTGGCGGGGAAGATCGTCGACCCGAGGGAGATTTGAGCGCGATGGAAAAATTGAATGGAAAAGTCTGGAAATTCGGCGACGATATCAGCACCGACCACATCGCCCCCGGACGTCTTTTTCATCTGCGTACGAACCTGCCTGAGATGGCAAAACACGTGCTGGAGGATGCAGATCCTGAATTCGCGTCCAAGATGTCAGTAGGCGATTTCGTCGTCGGGGCGCGCAATTTCGGCCTCGGTTCGAGCCGCGAGCACGCGCCGCGGATAATCAAATTGGCCGGCGTCAGCGCCGTCTTGGCGAAATCGTTCGCC
>DAOUYN010000128.1 GCA_030666075.1 Actinomycetes bacterium
CTCAACGGTTCGAAAAAGGAGCTCCGCTCAATCAGCCGGATTTTTCAACCTTCTATTCCGGCGAAGAGAAGGGCTACACAGACTACCCGTCACTAGGCTAGGGCTTCGACTAGTCCAAGTTCATTTCATCTAGGGCGTCCATGGCTCCTTTGACCTTTTCGTTGGCCTTGTCCGCTGCTTCGCGGGCTTTCTCTGGTGCCTCAAGCATCTTCAGCGGAGGTGAATCGGCATCGGTTGAGTCGGCGGGGGTGCTCTGGCCGCAACCAGAGACAAGTGCCGCCGAACAAACCAGCAATGCGAGAATCCGCTTCATCCCTGACCTTTCAGTCCGGCGAAGCCGTAAACCGCGGCTGCAGCTAAAGAGAAGATCCCGAAAACCAGGAACATCTGATTGAGGCCTAGGGCCGCTACAAAAGGCTGGGAGAGTAACGGCGTCATGAATTGGCCGAAGAAGAGGGACATGGTCAGGCCGCCGATAGCGCTCCCGCGGATGTCAACCGGCACGACCGAGGCCAGCCAGACGTTGATATTGGCGGGCAGCAGGCCGATCCCCAGACCGCCGATGGCCAAGGCGATGATCGCCGAGCTATAACCGTTAGTGAATGACAACACCAGGTGGTTTACGCCGAAGAATAGGAAGATCAGGAAGAAGATGCCTTGGAAGCTGAGACGCTGCTTGAGCTTCGCGTATTGAAAGGCAATGATCGCGGCCATCAGCCCCTGTATGGACAAGGCCAGACCGATTAGGCTGCTCTTGATGTTTAAGGCTTCCTGTAAGTAGAAGGGGACTTGGAGCGGGAAGATGAAGAAGACAAGCATGCTGAAGAACGTCGTCAGGTATATCAACCCGAGCGTTCTATAGGGAACGACCGAGCGTTCGCGCGAAGAATCCGCGTCGCTGACGGGCTCGCCTCGTTCAGGCTCATTAACGGTCAGGATGGTGGTGAGCAGGACAGCGACCGCAAATAGGTGGACCAGGAAAACCAGTCGCCAGTCGGAATCGGCAAGGATGCCGCCGAAGAAGAGGAACCCCATGCCGCCGAAACTGATAGCGGCGCTTTGATAGCCCATGAACCGGTTGAGGTTGGCTCCTTTGAAGTAGTCGATGATGAGCGTGGTAAAGCCGCTCATGATGGCGGCGATCGCTAGCCCGAGAATGGCGCGAGATATCAGTATCGAGAAGAGAGAGTCGAGAAAGAACCCGGCCGAACCCGACACAGAGTAGACGGCCAGTCCGGCGATGAGGACGGGTTTTCTTCCCAACCGGTCAAGAAGGAATCCGGCTAGCGGGGCGCCGATGGCGATGAACAGCGCCGGGGTCGTCATGACCAAGCGCACGAGCAGCTCGGCGTTGGGCACATCCTTGAAGGCGGCTAATATCGACGGCAGGGCGGGCGATACGATCGTGACCGCTAAGACGGACAGCGCGCTGCCGGCCAGGAGCGTACCGTTGCGAATGCGGGATTTATAGGGCTTCGACATAACATCCTGATTCTACAGGAACTATAATCGACCGATGCGAAAAGTTAGTATTTTGGGTTGCGGTTGGCTCGGGTTGCCTTTGGCTGACCGACTGGTGCAGCTGGGATATATGGTCAAGGGTTCGACCAGATCGCAGCAGCGGCTAGATCTGTTGGCGGGCCGCGGCATCGAGCCATTTCTTGTCGATATCGGACAGAGGTCGGACGATATCCGGAGCTTCCTGGATTCTCCGGTTCTGATTATCGGTGTCCCCTCAAAAGAGATCAGTGATCACCAAGAGCTCTTGACGCGTGTGGAGGAGTCGTCGGTCGAAAAGCTGCTTTTCGTCGGCTCGACCTCAGTTTACGCCAGCCTTAACCGAACGATCACCGAAGACGACGGCTTGGAGTCGGACGATGCCCCTTGGTCGCTTATCGAGAAGCTTTGGCGTGCGAGTCCGGCTTTTCAGACAACGATCGTGAGGTTCGGCGGTCTGATCGGCTACGATCGCGATCCGGCCCGATTCTTTCCGAGCGGTAAACCAATCCCGGCCCCGGAATCCCGGGTCAACATGATCCATAGGGACGATTGTGTCGCGATAATCGCGCAAATAATCGAACAGGGGGTCTGGGGAGAGACTTTCAATTGCTGTGCCGACAGCCATCCGACCAAGAGGGAGTTCTACAAGAAAGCGGCCCGCGAGGCGGGGCTAGAGTCGCCCGTTTTTGTAGAGACCGACACGGATGACTTTAAGATAATCAGCAACGAGAAAGTGAAGAGCCGCCTGGGCCTTGAATTTCGTCACGACGTTTAACTAAGGCGGATGACCGAAGAATCCTCTGCGACCCACACCCCAATGATCTCCAGGTCAGACCGAAGATTCCTGAGCCTCTCGACTCCCGATTCTATTTGGCGCCGATGTTCTGTTTCATCGACCGGGTTGGCCAGACAGTCGTGGTGGCCGCTGACATATACTTGGCGCACAGCATGCCTGTCTGCCGCTAAGTCGATCGTGCCGAGAATGCGGTCCATGTCCGGGTCGACTGAGGCGAGCAGACCGTCGAGCCCCGGCTCGGTGATCAAGTCGACGTAACTGACGTCGGCGTCTTGTTTGACCCACTCGATAAGCGGGAGGTGGATGCGCCCATCGATACAGCACAGACAAAGGGCAAAAGTGTTTGGCTCCACAGTCCTCCTTTAGGTCATGAAATTAATGTCGGCGTAACTTTGAATGATAGAATATATCATGTGGCAACCGGATCAACAGTGAAAGACGAGACAAACCGGCAGTCTAATATTCTCTTTGTCTGCTACGGCAATATCTGTCGGAGCCCGATAGCCGAGTATTTGGCGCGGAAGATGGAATTGACCTCGGGAGTGATAGATAGCGCCGGGACACACGCGAGCTTCGCGAGTCCGACCGAAGAGGCGATCGCCGTCATGCGTGATGAATATGCGGTCGATATCTCGGGCCACCGCCCTAAGAGGGTGGCGACCGTGGCTTTGCCCATGTTCGATCATATCGTGGCCCTCAATACCGATATTGCCGACTCCTTGAAGGCTGACTATCCGAACCAGGCGGACAAAGTCATAGATTGGGGTGTCGAGGACCCATACTTGTTGGGGGCACAAACATATCGGCGTTGCGCTCGCGTCATCTCCCGCAGGTTAAATGAGTTTTCCGAGCGTTTACAGTGAGTGAGTTTTATTCGGTCGCCCTCACATTCTTTCCCGTCTTCGTCCTTTTGACCGTGCCGCTCGGCTTGGGCCTGACGGCTCTTATCTTTCGCGGGGCTTCTGCGGATGCGCCGGGCGGAATCGATATCAAGTCCGCTCTGGCACCGCTCATCGGACTGGCGGCGCTCGTCATCGTTTTGGGCGCGGCGGTGCAGCTTGGGTTGGACGCGAGCGCGTTGGTCTATTTTGCTGTCGCGGCTGCGGGCGCCGGTCTTTTGGTTCTTGGTTTGATTAAGAGCCGCCCCGCGTTCGTCTTCAAGGACCTGGCCGTCACGTTGATAGTCGCCTTTTTCGGATACTTAGTGCTTATCTCCCCGCTCCTTGTCGAAGGGCGCTTTGCGGTCCTGGGATACGAAACCAATATCGATCCGGTCTTTCATATGATCATCCCTGAATATATAGACACTCAGGGATATCAGTTCCCTGAAGAATTCGAGGGCGGTTTTGAGCAGGCGGCCATGGACAAGCTCGTCGGCCAGGGATACCCGGACGCCTGGCACCACTTTCTCTTGTTGGCCCAGAAAGTCTACGGGTTGCGCGCTTACTATCTGTTCAATATGGCCATCGCTTTTTTTGGTTCGTTTGTTGCTTTCGGTGTCTATGCCTGGGGCCGGGCCGGCGGCCTGGGCCGGGGCTGGTCGGCAGCAGCCGCCGCCATCGGGACTGTCGGCTATCTGCAGATGAGCTATGCCTTTCAGGGATTCGCTCCTCAAGTAGCGGTGACGCCGCTACTATATGGCGCCCTCGTCTCGCTCTATCAAGCACTAGTTAAGGGGGAGCGCCGGTTTCTTATAGTGGTGGC
>DAOUYN010000163.1 GCA_030666075.1 Actinomycetes bacterium
TTCCTGGAGGGACAACAGAACACGAGTGTCGTCGATCCTTACACTGATTCCACTGGAGACAACGTCTTTGGCTTCGCGGCGCCCATCTATGCGAACCCGGAGACCGGCAAGGGGGCGATCCTCGGTGTATTAGGGACAAAGATCGACGTCGGCATCCTCGAAATGATCATGACGGGTGAGATCGGAAACCTGACCGGTGGAGCGCTATGGTTCGCCGGGTACAGCGAGACCGTCGACTTTTATATCATGAATAAAGAAGGCAAGATGATCACCCAATCGAGGGTCATCAAGGAAGATACGGTCCTCAAAAAACAAGGCAGCCCGGACCCGTTAAAGCGCGGTCTTGACGTCAACGCCGACGGCTCGCGTATCACGAGTGCCGGTATCGAGACTGGTGCCCGCGAAGTCATGGAGATCTACGACAACTACGACGGCGCCAGTGTGGCCGGCGCCTCGATGGTCGTCTTTGACGAGCTGTGGACGATGGTCATCGAGGAGAATGTAGAAGATGCACTATCACCCATGTTCAGTCTGAAAACAGCCCTAACCATCGCGACCCTATTCATCGCTCTCTTAGCGGCCGTGGTCGGCTACGTCTTGAGCCTGCGGGTCGTCTCACCCTTGGGCGAGCTGGGCCACGCGGCCGGAGCCCTGGCCAAAGGCGACCTCGACTCCCGGGTCGAGGTCGGCAAGGGCGACTATCACGAAGCGGCCGTCCTCGGTCACGCATTTAACGGCATGGCCGCCAGCTTGAAAAAGATGATCGAATCAGAAAAGCAAACCAAGGAACGGCTGGAGAAACTGGTCGGGAACATCCGCTCGGCCATCGAGGAGATCGCTTCCGCTTCGAGCGAGATCTTCGCGGCCACTACGCAGCACAACTCGAGCGCCACCGAACAGGCTTCGTCCATCAATCAAACGACCACGACTATCGACGAGGTCCGGCAAACGGCCGAGCAGGCCACGGAGCGGGCGCAATCGGTAGCCGCTTCGGCCCAGAAGACCGTCGATATCTCTGAAGACGGCATGACCTCCGTCGACCAGACCATCGAAGGCATGAACAAGATCAAGGACAAGGTCAACCAGATATCGACAAACATCCTTGAGCTCAGTGAACAGACCCAGCAGATCAGCAATATCATCTCGACCGTCAATGATATAGCCGAGCAATCGAACCTCTTGGCCCTAAATGCTTCGATCGAAGCCTCTCGGGCCGGCGAGCAAGGTAAAGGCTTCGCGGTCGTCGCAGCCGAAGTGCGCAACTTGGCCGAACAATCACAGCAGGCCACGGCCCAGGTCAAAACGATTCTTGACGACATTCAAAAGGCCACCAATACCGTGGTCATCGTGACCGAAGAAGGCACGAGAGGTGTAGACACGGGCATGGAGTTGGCCAAGTCGGCCGGCGAGACGATCCGATCGATGGTGAGTGTCATCAACGGATCGACGGAGTCGGCCCAGCAGATCGTCGCCTCAGCCAGACAACAAGCGGCCGGTATGGACCAAATAGCTATTGCCATGAACAACGTCAATCAATCGACGACCCAGAACTTGGCCACGACTAAGCAAACAGAGCAGGCAGCCCAGAAACTAAGTGAGCTCGGAGGTCGGCTAAAGGAACTAGTCAATGAGTATGCAGTCGAACTAGACGCCGACTTGGAGTCGGAAGAGATCTTCGAACTTGCCAGCGTGAGCTGACCTCAGGTGCTAGAATGATACGCGAAGATGAAACAGGTCACAGCCGACAATAGTGCAATACAAAGACAGACCTGGTGGTTTCAGCAAGGTCCGGCAGCCAAGGTCTTCTTGTTCACCATGATCGTGTCGCTCGTCCCGTTGCTTTACGAGGGCTATGGGCTGGCGATGGACAACGGCACGGTCAAGTCGTGTTGCGCGACGGCCGCCAAAGTCATCAGCGGCTAGAAACCGACCGAGACGCTCACCTTATTGATCTCCGAACCATCGCGGGCTGAATATTCGAAGACCTCAACTGTCCCGCTGCTGGTAGATGGTTCGGCAAACTCCAATTCGACGGTAAAATCCCCGAAACGCCCGACATCCGGCGCGTCCGTCATGGCGGCGGCTTCAACCAACGTCTCCCCCCGGCCATCGCGAACGCGTACGTTGATCGTCGACTCGAAGGCGATCGCCCGCCCGGCGATCGCGATGGGACTACCGACCCCGATATCATCGATCGGCGCAGCCAAGATCATAGTGCCGCTCGGCGACATCTTCGCCCCGTCTTTGGTTAACTGACCGAATGTGGCAACGGTACGGGCGGCAGAGCGGGAAGAATCTTCGCTCGGCACTCGTCTGCCGCCAACGGGCGACTCCTGCAATTCGTTGACGAGATCGCGCAGCTTCCCAATCTCGGCTTGCGCTTCGACCAGATCGCTTCGATCGGTCTCCAATCGAGTGAAAAAGTAGACGCTGGAGAACCCGCCGACGATAGCGATCACTAATAAAAGCAAGACGAATATGCCACCCAGGTTGCGCACGATAAGAATGATACCAGGTAATTAAGGGAACACCCTATTCAGTTAGCGTAGAATGGACGGATGACAATGAGCCTCGACAGCAAGACTGTCTTGAATAATGGGGTGGAGATGCCCCTGCTTGGGCTCGGGGTCTTCCAGGTCCCGGTGGCCGAGACCACAAAGAATATCTGCTCCCACGCTTTGAGCGTCGGTTATCGACATATCGATACGGCCAGGATCTACGGGAACGAGCGGGCCGTAGGCGATGCCGTTCGCGAGGCCGTCTGTCCGCGCTCAGACATCTTCGTGACGACAAAGCTATGGAATACCGATCACGGGCACAAAGAGACCTTGGCGGCCGCCCACGGGAGCCTACGGGCGCTGGGGCTGGACTATGTCGATCTCTACCTGATCCACTGGCCCGTGGAGGGCAAGAGACTCGATACCTGGAGGGCGATGGAAGAACTCCTGTCCGAGGGGCTGGCCAGGGCGATCGGAGTCAGCAATTACATGGTCCACCACCTTAAGGAGTTGCTCGAGCACGCCGATGTACCGCCGGCAGTAAACCAGATCGAACTCCACCCATACAATTATGAAACGCGGTGTGATGTTATCGATCTATGCCGAAAGAACGAGATCCTGACGGAAGCCTATAGCCCGCTGACGCGAGGCCGAAAGCTGACCGATCCGCGCCTGGTTCAATTGGCCGAGTCTTACGGTAAGACCCCGGCCCAGATCCTCATCCGCTGGGCTCTTGAGCATGGTTTCGCCGTCATCCC
>DAOUYN010000006.1 GCA_030666075.1 Actinomycetes bacterium
CGAGTGTGTCTAAGGCAGCGGATGAGTCCGCCGAAGACGCCGGCGTGGGAGTGGCTTCGATCGGGCGGTCGCTAAAAAAGAGGCGGTATCGATCGATGCCGCTTTCACCATCAACAGCTCGACCCCACGTCAATATGACGCTTTCTGCCGCCTCCTCGGCCAGCAGCGGCCCGGGAGCGCTAGGAAGCGATGTATCGGAGGGATTGACGGCTATAAACGTCCCCTTGGCCGCCAGCGGGCCGTAAACAATACCTCGTGAAGGACTATCATAGGTGTGAAGCGAGCGAGGCAACACTAGCCAGCCTCCCCTTTTTGCTTTAAGAAAAACCGCCCCCTGAGGATCACCGGGGACTGTTAGCCGCAGACGGCGCAAGTGAAGTGGCCGGTCAGTGGAGAGCTCGACACCCGCTGACGGCGAAGCGGGGGCGCCGATCGGCCGGCGAGATTCGACCCTCAGCTCGACTGGCAGGGTCGTCGAGATGGGAGTGAGCGCTATTAGGCTGTTTGAAGTCGTAAGGGTCCCGTCATGACCGGGGCGGACACTAAAGACAGCGCGAGTGGGGCGATTGCTCCGAACCGGGCTGCCACCGCTCTCTGCACCACCGGCATCGACGGCCTTGACCTGATAATAGTAGAGGCCGGGATGCCCATACTCTGTATCTATGAACTCTGTTCCGGTCACGGGGACCCGGTTGATCGGTTCGTTCGCGCTACGGCGATCGCTTCCCCTGTAAATATTATAACCGCCTCTGATCGGAGGCTCGAAATCTCCGCCGGAGTCCGGGGTGGACGGCGGTGCCCAGCTTAATTTGTTTTCATCACTTCCGGAGACGACCGTAAGCTCCCGTGGAGCCCCTGGTGGGTGGTCCGATACTCCCACTGTCGAAAAGCTCCAACGCTGGTCTTTAGCGAGCGAATTGCCGAGCTCATCCCGGACGCCGCCGGCCAGGACCGCTTCGTACCGCGCCCCTAGATCGAGCGCCCCCTCGGGAGAGAAAGCGACCGTCATGGCTTGGCGATCGTACCGGACTGCCCCGGGTACTTCTTCTCCTTCCATGTCATAAAGCCTGAACGTACCCGGGCCAATACTTGAAGCATCCAAACCGGACTCCGCGAAATTAACAGTAAGGAGTAGATCGGAATTGACATCAGTGGCGCCGGGACGGGGGAAAACCGAGGCGATCTCAGGCGGTGTCGTGTCCAGGAACACGATGGCCCGGCTGCCCCGAACGCCGGGAACGGTCTCATTTCCGGCGGTATCGCGCCACTGACCGTAAATGTGTCGACGGCCATCCTTTTGAGGCAGATCGACCGTAGTGGTGGTCGTGTAAGGGATATAGTCAACAGCCGGAAGTTCTTCCACGCGGACAGCGAAACGCATCCAAACCGCCCCGGCCACCTCACCCTTGATAGTCGCCCTGGCTTCCGCCACCAAAGAGCTGCCGCCGGTGGGGCCAAAACCAATAATGGCGGGCGGTCGATTATCTATCGTGATAAGAGTCGCAGCCGGTAATCGACTCGTGGTATGCGTGGCGTCTCCCGCCTGCGCGATGATCAATAATCGTCGCCCATCAGCTATCGGCGGGTCCCACCGACTTCGCCAAAATCTCTCCTCACCGACTGAGGGTGCAACATCGCTCTTGGTAAAAACAGGCTCCGACGACCAAGTGGAATCATGTGTATCCCAAAAGCGGCCGTCATCGCCGATAATAAGTAGATTGACGGCGCCATCGATCCCCGGTCCGGTCGCGACCCCGGTGATCTGAACTGTCCCGGTGGTAAACGTACCTGAGAGCTCAGTGATGAACGTGTTCGGCCGGGACGGCACTGTCGTCGATGATCGGGTTGGCGCTAAGATCGCTTCTCCCGCCGGGGGGAGATATTGAGAGGCGCGCTCCCACTCTGTTGCGGCCAGCTCCAAGCTCCCGCCGGCCGCAAGCGCCCGAACCGACTCGTATTGGAACTGAAACGAGCGGGGCTGGTCGGGACTCGCGCCACTCAATATTTCAACAGCCGCCGTCGCCTCCCTCATTCGTAACGCCAAGACGCCGGCACGATATCGACCGCCGTCGGACAAGGATTCGACGCTTCGCAATTGGGCCAGGGCCATCTCGGGCCGCCCTTGCCGCCACCATATATCGGCTAGAACTTCTCGCGCCCGGTCATCCCCGGGCTTTTTCTCTAGGTAACTCCGGAGTTCATCGCGGGCCTGAACCAGGCGGCCCTTCTCATACAGGACAGCCCACCGCTCTCGATCAGGCTCTCGATCTCCGCCCTGCGGCCCACGGGCGGATAGTGCCCACCACGCGGCAGCCAGGACGACCAGAAGTACAGTCGCCGCTATTGCCGGAGCGCGTGCTGGCCGTTTTTCGGTCATCGAATACCATCAACCTGTGGTTTACGGAAGGCTATCAGGGATCTGATAGCGATGGAAAGGCTCGACGCTAAAGTAGATATAAGACGGATTTGTCCTCTCGTGACATCTGATGCAGAGCCCATCTTTTGAGGCCCATTTCAGTTTCTCGTTGCCGCTCCCCATCGGATTGTGGCAACTGGTGCAGCGCAAATAACCACCGCGGCGCGGATCGGGTTTTTCAAAACCCAGCGGATGCGAAAAGTAGCGGCGCGGACCGTGGCAGGTCAGACAAAGCGAGATGACCTCTCGTTGAATCAACCCGCTATAATCCGAGCCGTGCGGCTCATGACAGTTCAGACAGCTGCCGACTCCGCCTTCAGGCTGGTATGGAGAAGCATTGGTGTAAGCGATCGTGTTGTGCCCGATGGGCTCGTAGTTCTTCTGCTTGTCTCCATGGCATCTGAAGCAGATCTTATTGCCCTTAAGCGGGGCCTTCAACAGCTTGGCGTTCTCGGATCCATGCGGGAAATGACAACCCAGGCACAGGCCTTGCCTAAAGGGGGGCATCTGCACCGGCTTTTTCTTCATCTCAGCGATACCTTTGTGGCAACCAAGACAAAGGTCCGGCACAGGTTTATGCAGGAGCTTGTCGGTCGAGGTCCCGTGGGGGTTGTGGCACTTAGGGCAGAGGCCGAGCTCGAAGGGCTCCATCTTCGACTTCATCGGGAAGAACTTAGCGATCGGTTGATGGCAGCTGATGCACAGTGTCTTCGGCCGTCTTTTCAGTAACGGCTTGACGTTTGAGGCGTGGCCTCGATGACATGAGGTGCAAGAACCCGCCTCGAAGGGCGGGTGCAGATTAGGCTCGAGATAATACTTGGCGATCTGTTGATGGCAGGAGAGACAAAGCGGCTTGACCGCCGCCTTCAGCATGAACATTTGATCGGAAGCGTGGACCTCATGACAACTGGTGCACTGTTTGTTCATGAACGGCGGCATCTTGATCTTCTTTTGCATGCCTACGTTGTAGAGGTTTGTATGGCAGGTGTCGGCGCAGAGTTCCCGCAAGGGCCTCTTCAGTTCCGATTTCTCTTTCGGCTTCGGAGCCTCGTCCGACGGCAACTGCTCGTTCTTCAATAAGCGGCCTTGTTCGTCGATCCGAGTGTCCGTGAAGCCAAGCAACTTCCGGACCGAGCTGATCGTGGTCACGATCTCGTCCCCGTGGCGCGTATGACAGGCGGTACACTGTTTGCGGACAAAGGGATCGTGGACTGCCTTGCGCTTCATCAGTTCTAGCTGTTCGGCGTGGCAAGCCAGGCAGTCGCGGCTTTCGTAGATCTGAACGGCGGCCGGGCCGGTTTTTAAAGCAACATAACCGAGACCGCCGATACTTCCGGCCGTGAGAAGAAAGCCGAGAAGCCAAAATAAAAGCACACGACGTCGGCCCCGAACTTCATCCTCTTGACCTTCCGTGATCGCTTCAATTTCGCGACCTTCTTCATCCTCAATATCCGGCAAAGTTTAAGACCCTCGCGCATTGTAGGTATCCCCTTATTATAACCCGAAAAGCTCTAGGTAGACCAGTTCAGTAAAGGGATCGGTCGGGGTCTAATCGCAGCAATCGTCGTAACAGGGCGCGGGGAATCCTTCTTCTTTTTGCGCTAGATGAAAACCGATTATCTGGAGTTCGGAAGCGAAATCAACATGGCGAACGCAGATATCGGGGCCTGTCTCAATATTCACCGGGGCAAAGTTCAAGATGGCATTGAAGCCGGCAGCCACCAACTTCTCGGCCGCCTCCTGTGCTCCGGCGGCCGACGTAGCGATGACGCCTATCCCGCCGGGCTCTACTTTCTCTATCTTATCAATATGCACGATCTCGACCCCGGCTATCGACTTGCCGACCTTGTCGGGATCGACATCATAGACTCGAGTTATCGTGAACCCTTTATCCAAGAAGCCTTGATAATTACAGAGAGCTTGGCCCAACCGCCCCATACCGACAACGGCGACCGGCCGGACCGTGCTTGTCCCCAGCCACTTGCTGATCTGGTTGATCAGCTCATCGACCTCGTAGCCGACACCGCGAGTCCCAAACTCCCCTAGGTAAGAGAGGTCTTTTCGTAGCTGCGCCGCGTTTCTGCCGGTCAATTCCGCCAGCTCGAACGAGGAGATAAGGTCGACCCGCCTATCGCGAGCATCCTGAAGGCACCGCAGGTAGATCGGCAACCTAGCGATGGTCGTCGGCGGTACTTTTGTGTTGCTCATATCTTTAACCATAAGTCAATTACCTTTAAGATAATCTACGCTATTCGGAGCTAAATATCAATTATCCTTGCGGTCACTGCTTGGCCGCTTCAGCAACAATCTTCTGATATTCGGCGGCCTTAGCCTGGTTGCCGACTTCCTGGTAAAGCTTCGCCAACATACTTGGGAGGCTCATATAGTTTGGTGACAACTCATAGGCCAGCTCGTAATGGGCAATAGCCTCTTGCTTACGGTTCGCCCGCTCTTTGAACTGTCCGGCCAGGTAGTTTCCGGGCACAGTGTACGGGCGACGGTCGATCACCTCTTCCAGGACGGAAATGGCTTCATCCAGTTTGCCCTGATTGCCGTAGGCATTGGCCAAAAAGACTTTGTAGTCGGCCTCAAGGGGCTCGGCCTCGACCGCGATCTTGAATGATTCAATGGACCTGTCTATAGCAAGCTGAAACTGTTCTGTATTCTTAGCGTTTATCGCCTGATTGGCCCAATTGAGGTATATCTGTCCGAGACGAGAAGGCACCCGGCCATTTCCTGGATATAGACGGCGGGCCTTGTCCATATATGCGTGGCTCTCAGCCACGTTCCTGCCTTGGGCCTTGAGTCCCTGGACAAAATAGATATCTCCAACGTACATGGCTACCGAAAAACCGGCAATGGCCAGCGAGACCAAGAGCAGGGACAGGGATGCTGCCATCTTGGCCCCCGGATTCCAGCGGGCTGCGTCGGCGCGCTTGTATTCGGGTGTCAGCCTCGATGTGTAGCCGGAGAGCGCCCCCATCAACAGCCAAAAGGTCGAAGTCGCGCCGACTATGCTGATTCCGAACATCATCGTCGCCAAATACCCCAGCGCTCCCGCCGCGCCGCCGATGATATAGAGACGGGATGACTCATCCGGGGCCCGCGGCCGGACTTGGACCATGCGCCAGATCCAGGCAAAGAAAAATCCAAACATCAGGACAGCCGCGAGCGGTCCGCCGCCGGCGGCCAGCTGGATGAAGTAGTTGTGGGCGTTATCGGAGACCGTGCCGCCCTGAACGGCCGCCACGTACTTCTTGGTCTCATGTTTCTCGCTGGCCAGACGATAAGTGTCTAGCCCCTGGCCGAAAAGCGGCCGCTCCTTCACCATGAACCAGCCGGCCTTCCATATCTCAAAACGTCGCAGGGCCGTCCCTGAATTCAACTGAAACGCCCCCTGAAACTTCTTAGTCACACTCAGGCTCGGCACGCTCGCGGAATAAATGGTGACCGCGACGAGCACAACGGCAAAAGCCGCTCCAACGACCGCCAGCTCGCGCCGATGCTCTTTGAGAGCGCGCCCCACGAGGATGAGGGTAGCCACGATCCCGACTATCGCCCCTATCCAGCCGCTTCTAGTCAGGGCGGTGATCAGGCCGACCGCGATTATAAAAAAGCCGCCCCCGTGCAGCCAGCGCCGATTGGTATCGTCGAAGAACATCACCAGGGCGCAGGGTAAGGCCAGTACCAGGTAGCCGGCCAAGAGATCGGGGTTGCCGAACGTCGAGAAACTGCGCCGCTGCTCGAACGGAACATCGCCCCAGTTGATCGGGTCGAGGCCGATGAACTGCAAGATCCCATAGAAAGAGACGATCGCCCCCGTGAAGGTGATCACTTCCAACAGGGTGCGCACCTGGCCGCGTTTGCGGAAGGTCTGCAGCGCTATAAAATAAACACTGATATATGAGACGAACGTGAGAAACCCCTCATAGCGTTTGTACTTGCCGTGTAAAGCGGTGGGGATGTGTATAGACGTCAGGACCGACATCACTCCAACAATGAGGAAGAGGACGAGTAGACCCTCGCGCCAGCTCCACATTATCTGCTTGGGACTGGTCAACATCCGCGATATCCAGATGATGACCAGCGCCAGGATAATGACCTTGAATACCGCCATCTTGATAATGTCGAATTGATCGAAGGAAACCCTCGATATGACTAACGGCACCAAGACCAGGATGGCAAAGATGAGCCAGACCAACCAGTCGTCTTGGGGCAGGTACTTCTCAACCGGTTTAGCCGGCTTCGAGGAGATATTCTTCTTTGATTGCTTCTTTTTTCCCATACTACTGCGACCCGCTGGCCGTCAACACGACCTTGATTGTACTAAATATAATTTTTAAATCCAGGAAGAATGACTGATGATAGATATATATTAAATCATATTTGAGTTTATTCTCAGGAGTCGTCGCGTATGAGCCGCTCACCTGAGCCAACCCCGTGAGTCCCGGCTTGACCCGAAACCGCTCGGAATAACCGGGGATCTGTGATGAGAACTGCTCGATGAAGAACGCGCGCTCCGGGCGGGGTCCGACGAAGCTCATGGACCCACCCAGGACATTGAACAGCTGCGGCAGCTCATCGACCCGATAGCGCCGCATGAGCCGACCCAGAGACGTGATCCGCTTGTCGCCGGTCGTGGCCAGGACGGGCCCGGTCTTCGCCTCGGCGTCGTCGATCATCGTCCTGAACTTATGGATCCTAAATGGTTTGCGGTTCCGACCGACCCGCTCCTGTGAAAAGAAGACCGGGCCCGGGGATGTCACTTTGATCAGGAAGCCGAATAAGACCATAAGAGGCAAAGCGAGAACCAGAAGAACCAGGGCCGCAATCTTGTCGATGACCGTCTTCAACGACGAAACCCAGCTCGGCGTCGGATCTTTGGTCACTTCGATCAGTGGAATATCGCTGAGCAGCGTGTAATCGACCCTCCCAATGAGTATCTCGTAGAGATCGGGGACTATCTCGACTTTGACGTCGGTCTCAGCCGAGCGGGCCATATCCTCCAACAGTTCGCGTTGGCGAATGGGCGTGGTGACGATCATGCGGTCGATGCGCCGATCGCTCACAAGCGGGACGATATCGGTCAAAACACCGATCACTTCGACATCGTGTATCTTGCGCCCCACTTGATCGATCTGCCGTCCGATGGCGCCGACCACATGATAGCCCCACTCACGGCGGCTTTTCAGCTCGGCAATGACTTGTTTTGCCAGATCGCCGGTGCCGACTACGAGAATGCGCTGCTCCGGCCAGTTGATGCGGAAAACAGACGTCCCGATAACTCGCCACGCGGTCAGAGCCACGACCATCAGCAACCAAGCTATTAGGAATACGAGCCTGGGAAAAGAGAAAAAGCGGACAAAAAATGTCAGGCTGGCCGTGAAGATCGCCCCTAGGGTGACGGCCTTGAGAATGGACGTCAGGATGCTGCCAAAACCCTCATTCCGCTCCGGCTTATAGAGATCATAGATATAAAGGAAGACTATCTGAATAAGCGTGATGAAGACGGCCAGGTTCGTATAGGCGCGAAAGTTGAAAGCGGGCAGCGCACCGCCGAAGCGCATGAGAAACGCCAGCACCATGCTGACGTTAATGAAGAAAATATCTATTAGAACTGAAGCTAGCCGCCAGGCCCGTTTTGACAAAGGCAGATCCCCCTAATGCCTGCCTGTGATTCTAGGCTTTTTCCAGCCGGTTTTCAATTTGTAGGTGACGGCGAAGGTGGGGAATAAAGTATGGACGACCGGATGCAGGTCATTGTCCTCGGGAAAGGGGGTTCAAGCTTGAGCGATGACGCAGACCAAGTGCCGCCGCTATCGATGGATTTCAATATCTCGGCACATCTCCTAGAGATGAGCCCGGATCCCATACTCCTTGTAAACGCTGAGGGCATTATCGTCTTCGCGAACGCCGAGTCCGAAAAGCTCTTTGGGTATCACCGGGCCGAGCTGGTAGAAGAGCCGCTCTCGACCCTGGTCCCCGAAAGGTATCAAGGACGCCACTTTTCATCCTGTCATACCTACTTCAACTCCCCCGGGAAGAGACCGATGCGCCCGATACATCTCGATGCTTTCGCCGTGCGGCGCGACGGGGTCGAGGTCCCGGTGCAAGTGACGCTGGCACCGATCAAAAATCGCGCCGGACTGTTAGCGATGACCACCATTCGCGACCTTTCCGAGAGGCGGAGCACCGAGGCGGCCCTGCGTGAATCGGAACAAAAATATCGCAAGTTGATCGAGACCGCCAATGACGCCATCTTGCTTATAGACCTCGAAGGCCTCCTGGTTTCAGAAGCCAACAAGGGGGCCGAGGGCCTGTTGGGCTTGAAACGCGAAGAGATCACCAGCATGCCGTTGAACGCCCTGTGGCCCCCGGGAGAGCGCGGCCGGTTCGACCGGCTCTTCACTGAACTCGCCGAGCGCGGCCGTGGGATCGCCGCAGGCGTGTGCGTGCGCACCGGCGACGGCCGCGATGTGCCGGTGGAGATAAGCGCCAGCACGCTGAAGTGGAACGATAAACGCATGCTTCAAGCGATCTTCCGCGACATCAGCATGGAGGAGGAGGCACGAAAGACACTCGCCGACCGAGCTCGGCAACAAGCAGTGATCGCCGATATCGGACAGTACGCGCTAGTAGAGCGTGGTGTCGATAAGTTGATGAAGGAAGTCGTCGATCGAGTCACGACGACACTAGAAATCGAGTACGGTAAAGTGCTGGAACTGATGCCTGACAAGTCGAACCTGTTGCTCAGAGTGGGCGTCGGTTGGGAAAATGGGTAGGCGGGCCACGCGTTGGTCCCTAACGACCGGGGCTCACAGGCAGGCTACACCCTGCTCAGCGACCACCCCATTATAGTTGACGATCTGTCGGCTGAAACGAGATTTCAGGGACCGGACTTGCTCATCGAGCACCAAGTAAGAAGCGGAATGAGTGTCATTATCGGCAATAAGAACGAGCCGTTCGGGATCCTGGGCGCCCACACGAAGAAGCACCGGACCTTCACGGATGACGACGTCAACTTCCTTCAAGCGATGGCCAATATGCTGGCCGGGGCGATCGACCGGAGCCAGACGGAAGAGACCCTGGTCACCAAGGACCGCGAGATCCGCCAGACCTATATCGATGTCTTTGCGGCCGTGACCGGCGGCAAATTAGTCGTTCTCTCCAAGGAAGAACTGCTGGAAAATATCGGGCGGCCGCTGGGCAAAGCGTTCGCACTGGCCTTTTACGAAGACCTGGCCTCGGCACGGGCACAGCTGAGAAAAGAGATGGACGAAAGTTTCTCCCGGGACGTCGACAAGCAAGAGATGACTACGGCGGCCGGCGAAGCGATGGCTAACGCGATCAAGCATTCGGGGAGCGGTCAGGTGCGGGCCTTTAAGTCGAATGGTAGCGTTCAAGTCATGATAGAAGACGCCGGGCCCGGGATCGACTTCAGCCTGCTCCCGAAAGCCACCCTGATGGCGGGGTTCTCCACCAAGCAGACCCTGGGTATCGGCTTCACTATCATGCTGGAACTCTGCGACCGCTTGATGTTGAGCACCCAGCCCGGCGACACGACTGTGGTCCTGGAGATGTCAGCCGGTCACCCCTGAGCTGCCATAGACCGGGGCGGCGTGATAACGCCGTTTCCAACTCAAAAGCGAGGCTCGAGTGATAATGCTGCTGCCGTATTTATCCTTGATCTGGTCGACGACGGCCGCCGCCCGGACTTGACGATCATCATTCAGGTCCTCCATGGAGAGTTGCCGCCAGCCGTGAGCTAGATTCGTGACACTGATCCCCACCAGAGTCGCCGGATACTTGCGCAGCACCTCCCTTTCGACCAACAGCAACTCCCGGGCCAACGGATAGACATGCTCCGTCAGCTCCAGCGCCCGCATCACGGTCCGACTGCGGGTGAACCCGAAGAGGCGGGCCAAGCGGAGCCTGATGACGACGGTCCGCCCGGCATACTTATCGCGCCGCATACGGCGGGTCACCCCATCGCAAAGACCCAGGAGTATCTGACAAAGCTTGTCGATATCGGCCTCTCCGCCCCCCAAAGCGGCGCTGTGGCCGAAAGACTTCACTAGATTGGAGACGCCGCTCCGACCGGAGGCCAGAACACTGTCGTTGCGGCCCAAGGCCGCGTCCTTAAGGTAGAGGCCGACGACCCCGAACTTTTCCTTCAAGTAATCCCCGGGGACTTCAGCTAAGTCACCAATAGTAGCGACCCCGATAAGGGCCAAGTGCTTCTTCGTCTGCCGCCCTACGCCAAACAGGTCCCCCACCGGCAAAGGGGCGAATATCCCGGGCAGATCATCGGAACGTATGACTGTTATCCCGCTCGGCTTATGCAACTCCCCCGCCATCTTGGCCACCAGCTTATTGGGGCCGACGCCTATCGAAGAAGATAGTCCGATATCTTGACGGATGCGCTCTTGTAAAAGGTGCGCTAAGTGGCCGGGGTCGCCGAAAAACTGCTTTGTCCTGGTGATATCGAGCCACATCTCATCGATAGAGTAGACCTCTATCTCATCAGTGAACTCCTGGCATATCTTCAGTATTTCTTTGGTGTTGTGAAGATACTTATGGTAATTGCCGGGCACATAGATGCCCTTAGGACAGAGCCGCTTCGCCTCCAGCACCGACATCCCTGACCTCACGCCGTAGGGCCTGGCCTCATAAGAGGCGGCGGCCACCACCCCGTTGTACCCCTCGACGCTATCGGTGTGGCAGACCATCAAGGGGCGCCCCCGATAGATTGGCTGGTCCCGTTGTTCCACTGAGGCGAAGTACGCATCCATATCCAAGTGAAGGATAGTTTTCATCTAGCCCTCTAGGTGCATTCTGTCTAAGCGCCACGACATATCTTCCGTGTCAAAAGTGACCTCGTAAATGTCGGGTGTGCCGCACCTTAGGCTGTAGCAATTCTGACGATAGACGCCTTTATGGTAATGATATTGGCCGAGGACCTCCTCGACCCGATAGCGCCGGTCGCGCCACATGAACTGTCTTGGTGTGATACGGCCCTTACTAAAAACAGCCGCCACGATGATCGGTTCGGTTATCTCTGTGATCATCAAACTCTCCCCGACCGATAATATTCCCGCTGCTACGTAAGTACAAACATATGTTCGCTTTTGGTACTTTACACTGGGGAAACGTGGCTGTCAAGAGAAGCGGGACAGCTTAAAGAGGATGTTCTTCTCGATCTCTTTCAGATAGCCGTCGTCAGTGACTTTGCCCCCGTCCAGGTCCCGGACGTAGAACGCATCGACGGCCCGGTCGCCAAAGGTGGAGGCCTTGGCGAAATGGACATCGAGATTCAGTTCGGCTAAAGCTCCTGTTACCTCATATAGGACGCCGAGGGCATCCGGAGCGTGTACTTCGATGACCGTGAACTCCTCGGAGGCTTCGTTGTCGAAGACGGTCCGGGCCGGCTCACGGTCCGGACCTTTCCGTCCATATCGCCGACTCAACTCATCGACCCGGTAGGAAAGGGCCATCCGGCCCGAGAGCACCCGGTCGATGTCTTCTTTTATTTTTCCATACATCTCGTCGGTGACTTTGTCCTCAAAAGCGGCGGCGATCCTGAAAACCTCCAGCGCTCGACCATCGTCAGTAGTATAAAGACCGGCTGCCAAAACATTTATTCTATTCAAAGCCAGAACTCCAGCTATGCTTGATATCAAGCCGCGACTGTCCGGTGCGACGACCGCCAGCTCCCCCAGACCGTTCTCCCCCGGCCAAAAGTCGACCGCCGTTTCGGCATCCCCTTCCAGCAACTCAAAGTGCTTCTCCGTCATCCTTATTTGGTTCGACGGTTCCTCGCCCGGTTCGCCCTCGAGACTTTTGAGTGTCTTGACCAAAAGCTCGTCGATGAGCGTCGACCGCCAGCTGTTCCAAGTGTTGGGACCGGTCGCTAAAGCATCGGCCAAAGTCAGAAGGTAGAGCATCCTCAGCCTATCGCTGTCGCCGACGATAGCCGCCACACCGTCGATGACCCGCGGGTCGTCAAGGTCGCGCCTGGTCGCCGTATGGCTCAAAAGCAGGTGGTGCCGGATGAGCCAGCCTATCGTCTCCAAGGCGTGACGGTCGAAACCAAGACGCGCGCCCAATCCGGCAAAGATGTCCGCCCCGACCTGCGCGTGGGAACCGCCCCGGCCCTTGCCGATATCGTGAAAGAGTCCGGCCAGCAAAAGCCAGTCGGGATGAACGAGCTGATCGTCGAGCCTGTCCGCCAGCTCCCCCACAGTGATGAATGAATGCGTATCGACAGGATGGCGATGATTAGGGTCGGCGAAACTGAGAGCTTTGATCGCGCCCCATTCGGGAACGAGTTTCTCCAGTTCGCCGGAGCGGGAGAAACGCTCCAGCTCTTCGAGCCCGTCAAAACCGCGGCGAAGTACGGACTGGAGAACCGGAAATGTTAACGGGCCATCTCCTTTCCCATCCCGACCAGGCGACAATCGGCTCTTTCGCCGACCGCTCCAAAGACGACTTTCTATAGCGGTAAAGAACTCATCGGATACGGCCCCGATATCGCGGACAGCCCGATAGAGAGCTTGTCCTAAAGCGCCAAGACAATCGGGCGTGTCCGGAAACAACCTTCTTGCCAACTGCGGTTGAAGCTCTGCGGTGACCTGATTCTGATCGCGCCCGGCCAATTCGTGAAGGTCGGTGCGGAGTTTCCAGAGAAATTCTTGTGCCGATTCGAGATCGGCGCGGTCGTCAACCGAAAGTAGACCGGCCGCCACCGCCGGCGAGAGTCCATCGCGGACCTCACCGCCGCCATCGGCGACACAGGCCCGGGCCAACCAATAAACGGCCTGGACGTCCCTAAGACCGCCGCGGCTGTCCTTTATCTGCGGTTCGCGCAGGCGTCCGGCATCGCCGGCGCGCCGCCGCCTCTCCATCACCTCGATCATTACTTTGGCGAAGAACGGGCGTCCGTTCCTGGCTCGAGCCGCCGCAACCATCGCCTCAGAGAACTCGGCGAACAGTTCCGGCTCTCCGGCGATAAATCGGGCGCCCAAAGTGGATGTCAACCAGGTCAGGTCTTCCCGGCCGAATGAGACTGATTCCTTAACGGAACGGACCGTATGGCTAAGTTCAAGCCCGGAATCCCAAAGCGGGTAGAAGAGCACCTGGATGAGAGCATCGACTTGTGGCTTTGGCAGTCCCCGATGGACTAGAGCGAGGTCTATATCGGAAAAAGGGACGAGCCGTCCCCA
>DAOUYN010000052.1 GCA_030666075.1 Actinomycetes bacterium
AAAAAAGCACACGGCTAAGTGTGCTTATTTCTGATCTCAGTGATGCGTTTATCATAGCTAAAAAAGTGGTGGAGCTATGCGGGATCGAACCGCAGACCTCTTCCGTGCAAGGGAAGCGCTCTCCCAGCTGAGCTATAGCCCCGAAATCTAGTCTGTCATTCTATCTAGGTGCCGCCCTGCCGTCAATCGCTTACAAGCCGGTTTTGCGCTCTTATTCTGCCCGCTCAACTACTTCCAGCTTGGGAGCATCGCTCCAGAGCCGCTCTAGTTGATAGTATTCCCGTTTCTCTTGCGTGAAGACGTGGACCACAAAGTCGCCGTAGTCCACCAGTATCCAGTCGCCCAAGTCTTCCCCCGCCGAGCGAAGCGGCGTGCCTCCCAGCTCGTGGATCGTCCTGCGGATCTCATCGGCAATGGCCTTGGCTTGTCTGTCGTTCTTGCCGCTGCAGATCAAGAAAAAGTCTGTGATATTGAGTACTTCGGCGACATCCAGGATTATGACGTCAGTTGCCTGTTTTTCGGCAGCCGCGGCAGCCGCGGCCGTCACCATCTCTTTGATCGCATTCAGTTCCGACGTCACAAAAAGTCCTTACCGAGCAAGATGACGACATCGGTGACATCTTGCGCCAGCGCATCATCGACCACCGTCCCGAGTCCCAGGTCCTTTGCCAGCTGTTTGCCGCCTCTTCTGGCAGCTTTGTTGTAGACCATGATCCTGGTCGTGGCGTAATCGAAGCTATCTGCATTCTTAACGTCTATTATCTGGTATCCCTTCCCTATCAAGCGATCGGCCGCTTTTCGACCGATCCCCGGGGTCCCGTTGCCATTGAGTATGATCACTTTTAGCCCGTCTTCTTTAAACGATGGCTCACGCCCCCAAATAGCTTTGACCAGCCTGTTTAACTCATCGTTGACCGGCTCATAGTAGAGGCTTTCGCCGATCTCGAGTTGGCGCACCGGCACATCGTAGAGATCGCGTCTCTCCTTGGAGATCAACGTCATTTGCTCGCCCAGTTCTTTCGACTCGGCTCTCGGGACATTACCGTCGCTGTACTGCTCGAATACACGACCGATATCTTTATTCACTTTAAGGCGCGCGAAGTCGGCGTCATCAATAATGAGATACCCTTCCGACTTGATGCCCAGGACGGTAGAGATCGCCGCGGCCAGCGCCTTTGGACTTTCGTTAAAGCCATCCGAGATCGACTGCAAGCCGCGTCCGGGCATGACGACAAACATATCGGGATCTACAAAAAGCCCCCCGATCCGGTTTTGGGCCGGGTCAAAAACAACTTGTACGGCGCCCGACAGAGTCTTGGACCCACCGCTATCAGTGACACCGAGAATCACGAAGGTCCTCTGCGTGATAACGACCTTCTCTTCCTTCTTCGCTTCCGTCTTTTGCTCCGGTTCGACTTTAACGACCGTGGTCTTCCCGTCCTTTGGGTCGGACTCAGTAAAAAATACGTCCCAGCCGACCCATGCCAAGGCGAGTACCGCTATTAATCCAATAAACGGCAATATTTGCTTCGCCTTGCTGGGTGGACGCCGGCGCTTTGCCCGCCG
This sequence comes from Actinomycetes bacterium, assembly GCA_030666075.1. Classification (GTDB taxonomy): domain Bacteria; phylum Actinomycetota; class Aquicultoria; order CAJVYJ01; family JAUVQD01; genus DAOUYN01. The sequence continues at coordinate 1,567 of DAOUYN010000052.1, forward strand.
TTGCGTCCGATTCTCTATTTCAGGCACGTGCTCTCACCTCTTTGGCTATCCCGTTCCAGGCCGCAACGGTTCGCGGATGTATGAACCGCCCCATCTCGATCAGAGACAGCAGTTGACGCTTGAACCCCATGATATATGCAGCCCGTAAATCGCGTTCGGCCAGTTCCCTTATGTCATCGACTCCGGGAAACTGCCGAGACGGTTCGATCATATCTGCCAAGAAAACTATCATCTCCATGTCCGTCATGGCCGGCGCCCCAAAAGTATGGCGTTCGACGGCCCGCGCTACTCGGTCATCTTCTATCCCAAGTCTGTCTGACAGTATACCGGCACCGACGGCCGCGTGCAGCAAGTAAGGCCGTTTTCGTTCGACTGCTCCTATCGGTAGGTCGAGTCGGCCGGCTGCCTCCAGGAGCTCAGCGTCGTTCATATCCCGAGCCACATCGTGCGCTAGTGCCGCCAGCGCGCACAATTCTGTCCCGCACTCATGCCGCAGGGCAAGCTTCTTGGCGGTCACGGCCGTTCGCTGCGCATGTGCAAAACTTTTCTCACCGAGCACCGAACGCAGTTTTGCCTCTGTCTGCTCATAGCCGGCCAAGCTCATCGATAGAGGCCGGACTTGTGTATGTAGTTCGCGACTGAATCCGGCATTAGATATCTGATCGGCCGGCCCTCGCTCACCCGATTGCGCAGATCTGTCGAAGAGATCGCCAGCGCCGGCACTTCTATTGTATCGATTTGTGGGGCCTTGTCGTCTCTTGAAACAATGGCCCGCAAATGAGCCAGATCATACCCCGGCCTGGTCACAGCGATAAATCGGCAGAAATTCGCCAACTTTTCATAGTCCCTCCAGCTGGTGACGTCCAAGACCGCGTCAGCGCCGGTGATGAAGTAGAGTTCGGTTTCAGTCCCGCGGGCCTCGCTGACGGCCCGGATGGTGTCAATGGTGTAAGAGGGGCCGGCTCTGTCCACTTCGAGTCGAGACACTGAGAAGTAGGGGTTCGAAGCCGTTGCTATGACCACCATCGTCAAGCGTTCTTCCGGCGAAACATACTGGCGTGCTTCCTTGTGCTCGTAGCGTCCGGTCGGCATGAAGACGACGTGTTCCAGCTGATACTGAACCCGGGCCTCCTCGGCCGCGACTAGATGCCCGAAATGGATCGGATCGAAAGTCCCGCCCATGATGCCGAGGCGCCGGTACGTGTTTATCTTTCCGAGTGACTCGATCCCCGCCATAGAGGGATTATAGCCTAACTCGTCAGCCTTTCTCTATTTCAGAGATCTTGGCTTTGAGCTCGGCGAGTTCGTCTTTACTCATCGTGCCCTTATCCATCAAGTACGAGATGACGGCCGTCGAGGAGCCGTCCATCACGCGCTCGACCACCTCATCTACCATAGAGTGGGCTATCTGGTCTCGTTGAACTAGGGGAGTATATACATACGGGACCGTGGACTTGTCTTGCCCGAGGATCTTCTTGATGGCCAGGCGATTCATAACAGTCATGATCGTCGTGTAGGCCAGACGACGACGCTCGTACATGACCTCGAACACGTCCTTCACGGTCGCCTCCTTAAGGTCCCAGGCGATACCCATGATATCCATTTCCAAGTCACCTAATGCATGTATTCCGTTGGTTTTTTTTCTTCTTCGCGGCATGTGTTTCCTTTCCTGAGCCCAGCTTGTCACTAACGTAATACTTGCTACAAGTATAGTCAATGTAATCTTCCCGCAAGCAGCGCGATTTCAGCAGAAAACTTTGGTGAGCCCTGATGATTGTGGGAATAACCTTGACCCGAAGGAGTGATCAACATGAAAGTACGAGAATGTATGACCGGACAACCGATCACGGCTCAAGCCAGCGACTCGATCCACAGAGTAGCCAAGATCATGCGCGAGTGCGATGTCGGTGCGGTGCCGGTTCTATTGAACGGTAATCTTGTCGGAATATTGACCGATCGTGATATCACGATCAGGGCGGCCGGGACCGGCCTCGATATCGAACATCACCAAGCGCAGGAGATCATGAGTTCAGACCTCCTGATGGTCTCGCCCGACATGGAACTGGAAGACGCTGCGAATATCATGGCTGACGCCAAGATCCGGCGACTGCCGATAGTTCTCGACAGCAAACTAGTCGGACTGATCAGCCTCGGAGACTTGGCGGTGGCGACAAAAGGCCACGAGCAGCTCTGCGGGACGGTTCTTGAGAACGTTTCGGAGCCGATCGGGCCCAAGTGCGTTATGTGACTATCTGGCCTGGCCGGAGCCCTGAATAATATACTTCTGGGATGTCAGCGATCTCAACCCCATCGGTCCCCGAGCGTGGAGTTTCTGAGTGCTGATGCCGACCTCTGCCCCCAGACCCAGCTCTCCGCCATCGGTGAATCTCGTCGACGCATTGATGTACACGGCAGCTGAATCGACTTCATTGACGAATCGGCGTCCGCTGTTGTAATCATTCGTGATGATCGCCTCCGAGTGGAGCGTTCCGTAGTGATTGATGTGCGTTATCGCTTCGTCCAGTGTGTCGACCACCTTCACGGCGATCTTCAGATCCAAGAACTCCGTGTACCAGTCCTCTTCGGTTGCCGGGGCGACGTCGGACAAGCGGGATACAGTCTCGTCGCCGACAACGGTAACTCCATGCGCCTGCAGGCTGGAGACGAGCCGCGGCAAGAGAGTCTGCTCGACATCTCGATGGACCAGGAGGGTTTCAGCGGCATTGCAGACGCTGGGTCTTTGGACCTTCGCGTTAATGACGATTTCCTCGGCCATATCGAAGTCGGCATCGTCGTGGACATAGACATGGCAGTTCCCGGCGCCCGCCCACAGGACGGGAACAGTGGCGTTCTCGACTACTGCCTTGATGAGATCGGGGCCTCCGCGAGGGACGAATAGGTCGACGTACTGGTCGAGCTGCATCAGGGCATTGACGGACGCCCTATCGGTCGTCTCGATCGCTTGAATGCTGTGAGGGGGAACGCCCGCCTCGATGGCCGCATCGCTGATGATGTGGCTCAGGGCCAGGTTTGAGTGCAGCGCCAGCGACCCCCCGCGCAGGATTATCGCGTTTCCGGATTTCAGCGCTAAAGCCGTGGCATCGACTGTCACATTAGGACGGGCTTCATAAATAACCCCGATGACTCCTAGAGGTACGCGCACCTGGCGCACCTCTAGGCCGTTTGGGAGGCGCTGTCCTGAAGTTACTTCACCGACCGGATCGGGCAATGAGATGACTTCACGTACCGCGCCGGCCATGGCTTGGATCCGGGCTTCGTCCAGCATCAACCTGTCCAGCAAAGACTCGCCTATGTCTTTCGCCCTGGCTGCCTCCATGTCGCGATCATTGGCGGCCAGGATCTTCTCGACGTTACCTTCCAAGGCCTCAGCCATGCTGGCCAATGCGGCATCCTTGACCGCCGTCGACAGTACTCCGACCGTCCGCGACGCTTCCTTGGCGCGTTTTGCTATCTCTGCGATCTCAGACATGGAACCTCCCAGTACCCGATTATCAAACCCTTAAAAGACCACCATAAAGTCACGGTGGATGACTTCCTCGGAAAAGTCGTCGCCGAGGGCATCCGCTATCTGCCGACTTCTCTTTCCCTTGATGCCCGTCAGTTCAGCGGCAGCGTAATTTGACGAACCGCGGGCCACGACCGTCCCGTCGGGTCCGGCCACCTCGATGGTGTCGCCGATGCCGAAGGCCCCGTCATGCCCGGTGATGCCGGCCGGCAACAGACTCTTGCCGTCGTGGACGATCGCCCGGACCGCGCCGTCATCGACGACAACGCGTCCCTTGACCGCCCGTCCAAACCCTATCCAGAGTCTGCGTCCCGGCACCCTTTTCTTCTTCGGAACGAAATAGGTGCCTATTTCGCGGCCGTTCATGATCTTTTGTAAGACTTGGGGGTCGCGCCCATCGGCAATATACATGCCCACCCGCGCGGCTCCGGCTATCTTGGCGGCGTGGATCTTGGTGACCATGCCGCCAGAGCCGAAATCCGTGCCGATACCCGAGGCCATCCGTTCTATCTCCGGGGTGACCTCATCGACCCTGGTCAAATGGCGGGCCTCGCCCTGCCGCGGGTCCCCTGTGTAAAGACCGTCGGTATCGCTCAAGAGTATCAGTAGGTCGGCTTCGACCAGCACGGCCACGAGTGCCGCGATCGTATCGTTGTCGCCAAACTTGATCTCCTCGACGGTCGTCGTGTCATTTTCGTTAACGACCGGCACTGCGCCCATTGACAGGAGCTCGCCGATGGCGCGCTTTGCATTCAAGTAGAGTTCCCGGTGGGCCATGTCGAACTGGGTGAGCAGGACTTGCGCGGTGTGGATATCATGGCCGCGAAAAAGAGCCGTATATTCATGCACCAGAAGGCCTTGACCAACGGCTGCCGCCGCCTGCACCTTGGCAATGTCTTTCGGACGTTCGCGCAGCCCCAACCGCTCTAGACCGGCGGCGATCGCGCCCGAAGAGACCAAGACGCATTCTGTTCCTTGAGCCCACGTGGCAGCTACCTGCTCGACAAGTACCCTGATGTTTTCATGATCGAGCCTGCCCGTCTCGTCAGTAACAGTGCTTGAACCGACCTTGACGACGATCCTCTTTGCTCTCTTATTCATGGACACAGCTTATATGAAACTGTGCGTGCCGTCAGTCGCTATATTCGAAAGCCATATCACCGATGGCCACATCGTCGCCCGGCTGAGCGCCGGCCTTCTTGAGCGCGTCCTCGACTCCCATCTTCGCCAACCGCCGACGCAGATAGTCGACCGCCTCCCCGTTCTCGAAGTCAGTCATGCTGATCGCCCGTTCGACCTTTTTCCCCTTGACTCCCCAAGAATGCCGCGAGAACCGCTCGACCTCTAAGTGGTCTTCCCCTTCGAGACGATAGACGCGCGCCGGTCTGTCTTGGCGCTCAGGCTCCTCGCTGCGCGTCGC
>DAOUYN010000125.1 GCA_030666075.1 Actinomycetes bacterium
GCTACCTCGATCAGATCGCGGGCCGTTGATGGGTAGTTCCAGGGACACGTACCTAATTATGGGCGGGGCAAAGATAATTAGGTACGTGTCCCTGGAACTATTATGAAGAAAAGCGTAGCTTTGATCGGTTTTATGGGGAGCGGCAAAACGACGGTCGGACCTCTATTGTCGACGCTTCTGGGGATCCCGTTTGTCGATCTGGATGAGGCGGTCGTCGAGCGGGCGAGGATGTCTGTCAGCGAGGTCTTTGATGCCGAGGGCGAGGCCGGATGGCGTCGCCGGGAACGTGAGGCTCTGGTCGAGCGAGCGGCGGATACGCCCCATATTCTCGGCTGCGGAGGTGGCGTGGTCCTCGATCCGGAAAACCGCCGGACTTTGCGGGAGCGTTACACGACCGTCTACTTGGCGGCATCGACTGACACTCTGGTTGAGCGTCTTGCCGATACCGCCGGCCGGCCGCTACTTGATGTCCCGGAGCCGAAGAAGCAGATCGAGCGTTTGTCTGCCGAGCGGCTGCCGGTCTATGAGGCGGCTGTCGATATAACTATTGTCACCGATGGACGGACGCCGCCGGAGATCGCCGGCGAGATAGGCGACCTTCTATGATGGAGAGGCCGATAGTGGAGAGAACATTAAGAGTGGGACTGCGTCGGCGGGCTTACGACATTGTCATCCGCCGGGGAGCTTTAAAGGAAAGCGGGAAGCTTCTCGCCGAAGCCTTTTCGGACGCGAAGAATATTATTTTGATCACAAACACAAAGGTCGGCCCGTTATACGTGGAAGAAGTGCGCGCGGGTATCGAATGGGCCGGGGCCGATGTCAATGTTATCGATGTCCCGGTGGGCGAGCGCTATAAGAGCCTCAAGACCGCGGCTAAACTTTATGGGCGGCTGCTGGAGCTCGGCGCGGATCGTTCGTCGGCGATCGTCGCTTTGGGCGGCGGCGTCATCGGGGACCTGGCGGGCTTTGTGGCTGCGACTTATATGCGCGGCATCCCCTTCGCGCAGATACCGACGTCGCTCTTGGCGCAAGTCGACTCGAGCGTCGGCGGCAAGACGGCTGTTAACCATCCGCAGGCCAAGAATATCATCGGGGCTTTTTACCAGCCAAAACTGGTCATCATCGATCCGGATGTATTGACAACATTGCCGCCGCGAGAGTTTCGGGCCGGTCTTAGCGAGATCATCAAGTATGCGTTTATCGCCGGCGGGGAGCTCGCTGAGCTCATTCGGGCAGGCTTACCCTTCACGGACCGGGAGGCGCTTGTACCGGTTATCGCCGAGTGCTGTGCCTACAAGGCCCGGATCGTGGAGAAAGACGAACGTGACCAGGGGGTTCGGGCTGTCCTTAACTACGGGCATACGATCGGACACGCGATTGAGGCGGTCGCCGGCTATCAGCGCTATAATCACGGGGAAGCGATCGCCGTCGGCATGATCGGGGCCGCGCTTGTCGGTGAGCGAATGGGCCTGATCTCGAGCGAAGAGGTGCGAGTCCACCGGGAGCTGATACGCCTGGCCGGTCTACCTGAGTCCGCCCGGCGGCTGGATCCGAAAACAGTTTATGAACATTTGAAACTAGACAAGAAACGCGTTGGCGGCCGGGACCGGATGGTCCTATTGGAAGGCTTGGGCCGCCCGGAGGTCTTCGATGTCCAGGGCGAGTTGATACGGGAGGCCATCGAGGCGGTCGTGGAAGGCGGAGCATGAAAGTATTAGTGATACATGGACCGAATCTCAACCTTTTAGGTGAGCGCGAGACGGATGTCTATGGGCAAGTGACTTTAGCCCAGATCGACGAATTGCTCAAAGAGCGCTCGGGCGTGCTCGGCATCGAGCTCGAGACTTTTCAGTCGAATCACGAGGGCGAGATAGTCGAGCGCATTCATGCCGCTCGTGGCCCGGTAGATGCCCTGATCATCAATCCGGCCGCTTTCACTCATTATTCTATAGCTATCCGGGATGCTCTGGCAGCGTTCGACGCGCCGGTCATCGAGGTCCATCTCTCAAATATTCACGCTCGTGAAGCGTGGCGCTCTCATTCGGTGGTGGCCGATATCGCTATCGGACAGATAAGCGGCTTTGGGCCCCAGAGCTATGTTTTGGCGCTCGAAGCCGCTGCAAACCTTGACCGGTCGTCCGGTCAGGAAGGGCTGTAAGCCGGCGGTGGCCCGAGACCTAAGGCTAGCGGCCCTACGCGAGCTGTTAACAGAAGATATCCCATCTCTGATAGTCACCGCCCCGGCCAATATCCATTATTTGCTTGACGCGCCGGCCCTCTTCGATCCCGGATTTTCAGGCCCGCTATTTGTGACGACCGCGCAGGCTTGGCTCTTGGTCGATAGCCGCTATACGGCCCAGGCCCGCTCGGCCGGGCTGGCGGTCGAGGTGGTCGAATGGCGTGAGTCACCCTGGAAGTCTCTCCAGAAGATCCTTAAAGAAAAGGCCGTCAAACGCTGTGGCTTCGAATCCACCCATGTGACTATGGCCCAGTACCACCAGGTCAAGAAGTCACTGGAGGTCGAGTTAGCGGCCGCCCCCGGACTAGTGGAAGGGTTGCGGCAGATCAAAGAGCCGGTTGAGATAGACGCGCTGGCGAAGGCGGCCCGATTGGGAGACGAAGTCTTTCTGAAGGTGGTTGAGACTCTCAAGCCGGGGCGGACCGAAAGAGACGTGGCCGCCGATATTGACTATTGGCTGAGGCGGGCCGGCGCCGATGCCTCGAGTTTCGAGACCATTGTCGCAAGCGGTTCTAACTCCGCTTATCCGCATGCCCGGGCCGGTGAGCGTCGCCTCTCGGCCGGTGACTTCGTCAAGCTCGACTTTGGCGGTGTCTTCGACGGTTATCACGCCGATATGACTCGGACCGTGGTCCTCGGGCAGGCCAGCCCCGAGCAGCAAGAACTGTATAACGAGGTCGCCGAGGGCCAGGCACGGGCCCTGGCCGGTCTGGCGCCTGGTGTGACCGGGCGCGATGCCGATGCGCTCGCCCGCGGCTACTTCGAGTCTATTGGCAAGGGCGCTTATTTCGGCCATAATCTTGGCCATGGCGTCGGCCTTGAGGTTCATGAATTGCCGACCCTGGGGACGAAGTCAGAAACTGTCTTAGAAGCCGGAATGGTCTTTACGGTCGAGCCCGGTCTCTATCTCCCGGACTTCGGCGGAGTTCGGATCGAGGATATGGTCGTCATGTGCGAACATGGCATCCAGGTTTTGACCGAGAGCACAAAAGAGCTGCTTGAAATATGAGCAGGGAGGACTAGATGCAGGTATCAACGAATCAATTCAAGAACGGTATGGCTATAGAACTAGACAGCCAACTCTTCTTTATAGTCGATTTCCAACACGTAAAGCCAGGCAAGGGCGGCGCCTTCGTGCGCACAAAGCTTAAGAACGTTAGGACGGGCGCTGTGCTCGACAGGACTTTTCGCGCGGGTGAGAAGTTCGAGCAGGCCCATTTGGAGCATAAGAAGATGCAGTTCTTGTATAAAGATGATACCGGTTGCCACTTCATGGATAACAGCACTTACGATCAATTGACGCTCACGCCGGAACAGCTCGGAGATGTCATGAAGTACGTCAAGGACAATACAGATGTCGATGTTCTGACCCATGACGATATCCCGCTGGGCGTCGAGGCGCCGTTCTTCGTCGAACTCGAAGTCACGGAGACCGACCCCGGCCTCAAGGGCGATACTGCTACCGGCGGAACCAAGCCCGCGATCCTGGAGACCGGTGCGGTCGTGCAGGTCCCGCTATTCGTCAATATCGGAGACAACCTGAAGATCGACACCCGTACCGATACTTATATCACCAGGGTCTGAGCGCCGCCCCGCTACCGCGATGAGCGGTTCTCGAGTATAATGTGCTCTCGGACCCCCTGGGGTCCGTTGTTGACGTGACCGTTAAACATCATTGATTTGGACAGTGCCATGAAAGAGAAACCTATAAAGATCTGTGATACGACGCTGCGGGACGCCCACCAGTCTTTGTGGGCCACGCGGATGTTGCTTGAAGACATGATCCCGATCATCGGCCAGCTCGACGATATCGGTTTT